>JAQBQC010000197.1 GCA_028287205.1 Gemmatimonadota bacterium | reverse complement strand
TGACGCCGGCCTCTCTGACGAGGGCGCGTGCGACTCGACTCTCGACGATCGCGAAATCATCGGTCGGAAAGATCTCGCCGCTGGTGAGCCCGAGGCGGAACGGCGTGCCTACGCGTCCGAAGTTGGTCGCCGATATGAGCCAGGTGTCGTGCGCGGAGGCGGTGACCACAATACCCAGCGTGAGCGCAAGAGCGCCCAGCACGACGGCGGCCCGGCGCATGACCGCGAGCACGCGATGCACGGATTGTTCTCTCATCCACACCATAGTAACCTCTCCTCGCGTCTGGCGCACGGGACCGGTATGTTCACGTGCGGCTCAAGGAGATGGCCATGATGGAAGCATCGAATCCGCTCTCCGCGTGGGAGAGCTTCTACGTGATCGTTGGGTCGTCCGGCGCCGCGCTCACGGGACTTCAGTTCGTAGCCATCGCGCTGATCACGGAGCTGCGCCCGCGGCGGACGACCCAAACATTCGATGCGTTCGGAACCCCGACGGTCGTGCACTTCTGCGCCGCGCTATTGATCTCATCGATCCTGAGCGCACCCTGGGAGAAACTGTCGAGCGCCGCCATCCCCATAGCAATCACGGGAGCGGGCGGACTCGTATACACCGCCCTGGTCATTCGCCGCGTCAGGAGTCAAACGATCTATGCGATGGTGTTCGAGGATTGGCTCTTTCACACGGCGCTTCCGCTCCTCGCGTACGCCACCGTATTGTCCGCCGCGCTCACGCTCGTGAGTCACACCGTCGATGCGTTGTTCGGGGTCGCGTCGGCGTCGATCCTGCTGCTCTTCATCGGCATTCACAACGCGTGGGACTCGGTGACGTACATCGCGTCGCAGGAAAAAGACGTCGATGCGATGACAACGAAGGCGACGGACGACGCGGACGAGGCAGAGTCGGAGTAAGGCAGGCGCATGCTGCGGGTGACCTCGAGTGGTGCCATCACTTTGCTGTCGGGCCGAACCGACCAGATCTCAAAGCCGACTCGGCCGATCCTCCGCAGCCGGCGCGATTCCCAGACGCACTTGCATGCTGTACGCGATCCGGCGCGCGAGCGCTTTCATCCGCTCGACATTCGGCCCGGCATACGATGCGTCCACCGTCGTCTCGAGCGTCGCCAGCCAACGCGAGAAGCGCTCGCCGGTGAGCCCTGGCATGTCGAGATGTGGGCGAAACGCGTTCCCCGAGTAGCGCCCGGTCTGGAAGAGCAACGTGGACCAGAAGTCGACGATGCGCGGAAGATGTGCCGGCATGTCGAGAGATGCGAAGTACCGCGCGAGCAGCGCGTCCGCGGCCAAAACGGAGTAGAAGTCCACCAGGAGCGAATGGAGGTTCTCGTCCCGCAGATCGTCGCGCGGAGATGCCGGCACCGCTGGGTGCGGCGCCAGCGCATCGGGAGCGTCATGGCGACGGTCGAGGACCGGAACGATCGGTAGGCGTAGCATGAATGAAAGATGATGCCATGTCGTCGTGTAGTCACCTGACGGACGAGGCGGACGAGATCGACGCGAACCAAGCGAGCTCGCGCCGTAACACGCGCTTCAGCAGTCGCAACGGTCTCACGACGGCGCGGGAATCGCAGCGAAGCGCCGCATGCCAACAGAGCGAACGGCCATCGAGTCGCAGGTGCCGGAGGAGACCGAGGGGCTGCGACTGGTAAAAGCATCGCACATTGCAACCGGATTTCCGGCGATCGTGCGCTCACTCAAATCCGCACTGAGCCAGGAATCGATCGTCGCGATGGCTCGCGACTGGACTTTGGTCAATCAGGACCGAGGCTTCGATTGCCCGAGCTGCGCGTGGGGCGATCCCGAAGGCAATCGAAGCAGATTCGAGTTCTGCGAGAACGGCGCGAAGTCGATGGCAGACGCATCGACGAAGGCGCGCGCCACTCCCGAGGTGTTCGCGCAGTACAGCGCCGAAGAGCTCAGCCACCACTCCGATCACTGGCTCAACGCACTGGGCCGCATCACGCATCCGATGGTGCTCCACCCCGGGCATACGCACTTCGAGCCAATCGCATGGGGAGACGCGTTCGAGATGATCGCGTCGAAGCTGCGCTCGCTCAGCTCACCGAACGAAGCCGTGTTCTACACGTCGGGCAAGGCCGTAAACGAGTCTGCGTTTCTCTTCCAGCTCTTCGCTCGCGTGTTCGGCACGAACAACCTGCCCGATTGCTCGAACATGTGTCACGAGTCGAGCAGCCTCGCGCTTTCGCGCACGATCGGCATCGGCAAGAGCACTGTGACCGTCGAGGATCTCGAGCACGCGGACTGCATTCTCGAGATCGGTCACAATCCGGGAACGAATCATCCCCGGATGCTCACCTCGCTCCAGATCGCGAAGGACCGGGGCGCGAAGATGATCGCGGTGAATCCGATGCCCGAAGTCAGTCTCTTTCGTTTCGCGCACCCGCAGAAGCCGTGGCAGTGGGTGGGCGACGGAACGCCGATGGCCGATCTGTATCTGCAGGTGCGAATCAATGGCGACGTCGCGCTGGTGAAAGGCTTCATCAAGGCGCTGATCGAGCTCGAGGATGAGAATCCTGGCACGGTGCTCGACTGGCCGTTCATCGAGCACTACACGAGCGGATTCGCCGAGCTCGAGGAGTCCGTGCGCTCGTGCTCGTGGGAGTCGATCGTACGCGGGTGCGGCATCGACCTGCCATCGATTCTCGAGGCCGCATCCATGATAGCCGCGTCGAAGCGGATGGTGGTGTGCTGGTGCATGGGGCTCACGCAGCACCACAACGGAGTCGAGAACATCCAGGAGATGGTGAATCTCCTCCTGCTCGGCGGAAACATCGGGCGAGCGGGCGCGGGAGCGCTGTGCATTCGTGGCCACAGCAACGTGCAGGGCGACCGCACGATGGGAGTGTGGGAGCAGATGGACGATCCCTATCTCGATCGCCTGCGCGACGAATTTCGTTTCGAGCCGCCCCGCAAACACGGCTGGGACACGGTTGCCTCCATCCATGCGATGAACGAGAACCGCGTCGCAGCGTTCATCTCACTCGGCGGGAATTTTCTTTCTGCGTCGCCCGACACCGGTGCCGTCGCGCGCGGACTGAACAACGTGCAGCTCAACGCTCACATCACCACGAAGCTGAACCGCTGTCACCTCTTCACCGGCAGCGCAGCGCTGCTCCTCCCCTGCCTCAGCCGCACCGAGCGGGACGAGCAGGAGTCCGGCCTGCAGATCACCTCCGTGGAGAACACGGTGAACAAGGTGTCGTCATCGCGCGGCCATCTGGAGCCCGCATCGCAGTACGTGCGCAGCGAGGTGGCGATCATCTGCGGAATGGCGAAGGTGTCCGTTGGCGATCGAGCGGCGATCGAGTGGGATGCGATGGCGGCCAACTACGATCTCATTCGCGACGCCATCTCGCACGTCATTCCGGGAACGGAGGAGTACAACAAACGTCTTCGCGAGACCGATGGCTTCTACATGCCGATCCCTCCAAAGGAGCGGGTCTTCACCACCGACAACGGCAAGGCAAAGTTCACGGTCAATCCAATGAGCCCGATCGTGCTCGAGCCGGGCCAGCTGCTGATGGCCACGATCCGCTCGCACGATCAATTCAACACCGTCGTCTACGGGCTCGAGGACAAGTATCGAGGAATCAGTGGAGGACGCCGCGTCATCTTCATGCACCCCGATGACATGGCGGCGCGCGGCCTGGAGACCAAGACGCTCGTGGACATCTCGAGCCACTTCCGCGGCGAGCGCCGATGCATGCAGCACTTCCAGGCGATTCCGTATCCGATCGCGCGTGGTTGCACGGCCACGTACTATCCCGAGACCAACCCCCTCGTGCATCTGGATGCCGTTGCACGCGGAAGCTGCCAGCCGGCGTCGAAGTCCGTCGTGATCACCGTCGCACGCTCGCTCGATCAGAATGCGACGAATGTGGCGCCGGACGGTACGGAGGTGACGACCGCGTGACGAGCGTTGCGGAAACGCCGGCCGCGCACGGAGACCCCGCGCATCCGATGTTCGAGCTCGGCTTCGCGCGGCCCGTCAAGCGTCGCGATTATCTGCACGCCGGCGGCGCGCACACCGAGCGTCTCTCCGCCGGTGTCGCCGAGGAGATTCCGGTGGCGCTGATCTACAACGAGACTCCGCACGCGGTGATGATGACCACGCCCGCGGACCTCGAAGACTTCGCGGTCGGCTTCACGCTCTCGGAGCAAATCGTGGAGAGCCTGCGCGACATCGGCGTGCTCCATGTCGTGCAACGCGATCAGGGCACACAGATCTTTCTCGAGATCCCCGACGCTGCAGCGGAGGCGATCTCCGTGCGCTCGCGCAGCCTCGTCGGACGCACCGGCTGTGGGCTCTGCGGCGTGCAGCAGCTCAGCGACGCGTTGCGCCCTGTTAGCCCGGTCGAGATCCACGAGCCGATCGACTTCGATGCGATCGTGCGGGCCGAGCGAGGCTTGCAGAAAGCACAACGCTGGAATCGAGAGACGGGCGCGAGGCATGCGGCGGCGTGGGCGTCGCGCGACGGCACCGTACGCGTTGCGCGCGAAGATCTCGGACGCCACAACGCGGTCGACAAGGTGATCGGGGCGCTCGCACGGGCGGAGCGCGATCCGAGCGACGGCTTCCTCCTCGTCACCAGTCGCGCGAGCTACGAGCTCGTGCAGAAGGCGGCCGTCGCGCGGATTCCGCTGCTCGCCGCGATCTCGCGGCCAACGGGGCTCGCGATCCGAATGGCCGAGTGTGCGGGGATGACGCTCGTGGGACTGCTGCGCGGGGAGAGTGCGAACATCTACGCGCATCCGGAGGGGATCGCGATGCAGTAAAGCGAGAGAATGCTGGCATGCGGCCGTGGCGTTGCCCGGCGGCGGCGCCGCCAGTCATTCGAGAGATCCCTGTCCTCTCCTTCAGCTTTGGATCCCATCATGAAGGTCGCCGTCGATCTCGACGAGCTGGTCGCCGCCGGTCAGCTCAGTCCCGCGGACGCCGCAAATCTCCGCGGACACTCCACGCGCGACACCGTGTCGGGCGGAGTCAGCACGATTGTCACCTTCGGCGTTCTGGCGATCGTGGCGAGTGTCGTGGTCCTGCTGAACAGCGCACGATGGTCGCTGCTTACCGGCATGGCGCTCGCCGCCGTCGCGGTTGCGGCCGAACAGCTGGAGCAGAATGGATGGCGCACGCTGCGGCAGTCGCTGCTGATCATCGGCGCACTGTTGGCGGCATCGGGCTTTCTGATCTTGAGTCACGGTACGTCCGTGTCGTGGATCATGACGGCGGCGGCGCTGCTCGCGCTCTCGCTGGTCGCGTCGAGCGGATTCGTCGCTGTGCTCGCAGCCATCGCGGCGGGGCCGGCGCTCAACTCCAGCATGGGCTACTCCCACGCGATGTACGCGGTGATGGTGCAGCGTCCAATGCTGAGCATCGCCATCTATGGTGTGATGGCGTTCCTCGGCTATCAGGCGTCGGTTCGCCTTCCGCAGCTCGCGAAGCCGTTCATCAGCTTCAGCCGCGCGTCGCTCTTCCTGGCGCAATTTGGATTCTGGGTCGGCTCACTGTGGGGGGATCCGGCGGGATTCGAGAGTACCGCAGACATGAGTCGCGTCTCGCCATCGTTCTTCGCGTTGGCCTGGGCCGTCACGTTGGCTGCCGTCGGCGTGTGGGCGGCGCGCGCGAACCGCCGGTGGGTCGCGAACCTGTGCGCGGTGTTCGGCATGATCGACTTCTATACGCAGTGGTTCGAGCGGCTGAGCGCCTCCCCAACATCGGTGCTCGTGGCCGGCGTGATCACGCTCGGCGTGGGCATCGCTCTCGCGCGATACAATCGGCGATAGGCCGCGGCGCGAACGAATCCGGCGGTCGTCAGGCGCGCGCTACTACTTCGCCAGACAGCGATTGGAATAGTCTTCGTCCTCGGTTACGTCCGCGGTCATGACGGCCGCAAGCCACTCCGGCGGTGCGGGAATTCGATCGGCTCGATCGAGCTCTACCTCAGCGAGGACCAGGGGCCGATCAAGAAACTCATCGATTTCCCATCGGAGTGAGTCGATTGCAACGGTGTGCCGCCGCTTGTGAATCCTCCGCCCGCGCGTGAGGCGCCAGAGTGCGTCGAACACACCCTTCGTCGTTTCCTCTTCGATTTCCATCCGATCGAGTCCCGACCCGACTTTGACCGTGCGGTAGTAGCGCACGTCGTCGGCGCTGTGGATTCGCCGGACGCGCTCGATGATTCGATCGCCCTGAAGATACCCCTGGTCGATCGAGACGACGCTCGCGGCCGGCATGGCGGAAGGCACCGACGACAGAAGATATTTGCGCTCGATCTCGCGCCCTTCCCTGCCAAGTCGCTCGAGCGAAGCGGCGACGGCGGCCGCCTGGCCTAGGAGCGGCGCCGCGCGATTGGCGAGCCACGCGTCACGCGCGACCTGGAACGCCGACTCCTCGTCGCGGTTGAGCCGGCGCAAGATCGCTAGAAGACCGGGTATCGGGTCGGCGTCCGGGCGCGCTTCATCCGCGTGTTCCCGAACGTCGGCATCGTGGCTCCGCTGCTCCGCCGCCGCGATGGCGCGGAGCTCCGCGACGCATCGCGCGATCTCGCTTGCGAACAGCTGTGCGTCGTGCAGAGCGCCGAGCACGTCTTGCATCCGCGTAAGCTCGGCGACCACCGGTGCCACGTCGTCCATGATCTTCTCGACGGGCTCCAGCAGGTAGCGCAGCCGCTTCGCCGCGATCCGGGCCTCGTGAATTTCGACACGATCTCCCGAACCATGCACTCGAGTGAGCGCAGTCGAAAGCCGTGACGCCTGCTCGCCGATGCGACATCCGGCGATCGTCGCGAACGCACCACCATCTCCGTCGACGTCGGCGACATATTGACGAAGCGATGCTTCCACACGCTGAATGGTCTTGTCGAAGCGGCTGTCGATGACCCGGCGGAGCTTCCGGTTACTGGCCGCGGCCCGATCGCGCAGGCGGCGGACCAGCCAATCGGCGCCCGTACGATGCGATTTCACTCGCGAATGTCTGGCTCTCGATATCTCATCGATGTGGACTTCGAGATCCCGGCTCTCGCCCGTGGCTCGGGCGATCACTTTGAGCGCCCGCTCGTGCTTTCGTCGCAGGGTGTCGTGCAACTGATCATCGAATGCTCGCAACCAGCTGCGAAGACGCCGGAGCGCGACCCGAAAATCGTGAAGCGCCTCCTCGTCGGCATCGTCGTCCAGCCGATCGCGTGCGCTTCGAAGGTCCGCGAGCAACGAGAGGGCCGCAATCCGCGCGGAGCGCGGAGCAGGTTGGCGCAACGATGAGTCACGAATGTGCATGCGAACGAATCCGAGAGGGCGCCCAGACATCTCCAAGCTATGCGATCGGCCGCGCTCCCATGCAGGGCGTGTCGAATTTGCGCCCGCTCGTTCGACGTCAGTGTGAAGGACTGGCGAACCCGCGCCGGGAGCCGTCCCGCGTACCCCTACTCGAGAGGACCACATGGCCCGCGTCAGCACCTACCTCAACTTCCCTCGCTCGACCAAGGAGGCGTTCGACTTCTACCGCGTCGTCTTCGGCACAGAGTTCCTCTGTGAGATCATGCGATTCGGTGATATCCCCGCGCAGCCCGGTCAACCACCATTGGCCGAGGCGGACAAGAACCTGGTGATGCATATCGAGCTGCCGATCCTGGCTGGCCACGTGCTGATGGGCACCGACGCCCCCGAGTCGATGGGATTCACGCTGACACAGGGGAACACGGTCACCATCAACCTCGAGCCGGACACGCGGGCCGAGACAGGCAAGCTCTTCGCAGCGCTCGCCAAGGGCGGGAAGGTGGACATGCCGCTGGCGCAGCAATTCTGGGGCGCGTACTTCGGAATCCTCGTCGACAAGTTCGGGATCCGGTGGATGTTCAACTGCGCGAGCGCAACGTAGGCGAGCGGGTTCTCCATACGCTCACGATGTGGCGCAGAGCGATTCGCCAAGACACGGCGACCCTTTCATCGGGGTGACTTGACAGGTATATACTCTAGCAAGTATATACCTGTAATGGAATCTACTTTCGGCATCATCGCGGAGCCCAACCGTCGGGCCATCCTGAGCCTGCTAGCCTTCTCGGAGCGGTCCGTCGGCGAGATCGAGCATCAACTCCGGATGCCGCAGCCCTCGGTCTCCAAACATCTCCGAGTGCTCCGCGAGGCAGGGTTCGTGGAGGCGCGAGTGGACGCACAGCGGCGCGTCTATCGAATCAGAGCTGAACCGCTCATGGAGATCGACGCCTGGCTGGTTCCCTTCCGACGCTTCTGGTCCGCCCATGTCGACGCGCTCGAACGTCACCTCGACCGCGTGGATCGGGTGCGTCCCGGGAAACGAAAGAAACGATGAGCAACCGCGAGAAATATTCACCGGGCGCCGCCGCGGGCGCCGAGGTCCGAAAGGACGGCGACACGTGGACGCTCGTTCTCGTTCGAGAGCTGCGTCATCCGCCAATGAAGGTCTGGCAGGCCCTGACCCAAGCGGAGCAGCTTCGCGAGTGGGCACCCTTCGATGCCGATCGGGACCTCGACATTGTCGGCCCTGTGAAGCTCTCGACGGCAGGAACGCCCACACCGCAAGTCTCCGTGACGAGCATCGAGCGGGCCTTGGCGCCGAGGCTGCTCGAGTACAGCTGGGGCGGGAACGGCATCCGCTGGGAGCTGGAGCCGCTGGCCAACGGCACACGCCTCACGCTCTGGCACAGCATCGACCGCAGATTCGTGTCGATGGGCGCGGCGGGCTGGCACATCTGCTTCGACGTGCTCGATCGATTCCTCGCCGGTCACTCCATCGGCCGCATCGTCGGCGGCGAGGCGATGAAGTTCGGCGGCTGGCAACGCCTGAACGACGAGTACGCAAAGCAGTTTCGGAATCGAAACGATGAACCCTCACCCACGACATGACGGGAGGAAATCGCCGTGAAGATCAAAGTCACCAGCAGCTATGCGGCAATCGGATCCAGTTTGTCGCCCTCGACCGCTGACAGAGCTGATCACAGGACGAGAACATGAAAAAATCGGTCGCGAGCGAGGGCCAGTCGGCATCGGAGCTCATCTCCGCAAGAATCGCCGAGCTCCGGGACTGGCGCGGGGCAACCCTCGGCAGAATGCGCACGCTCATCAAGGAAGCAGATCCGGACGTCGTCGAGGAGTGGAAGTGGATGGGCACTCCGGTTTGGTCGCACGACGGCATCATCTGCACCGGCGAATCGTACAAGCAGGTCGTGAAGCTGACCTTCGCCAAGGGCGCGTCGCTGAAGGATCCGGCCCGTCTCTTCAACTCGAGCCTCGATGGCAACGTGCGCCGCGCCATCGACATCCACGAAGGTGAAGAGGTCGACGAGTCGGCGTTCAAGGCGCTCGTTCGCCAGGCGGTCGCCCTCAACGGCTCCGGCAAGTCGAAACCTTCGAGGAAAGCGAAGTCCTGAGCGAGACCACGCGACGCGTGAGCACCACCCTCGGCACAGCTACCACGAACGGGGAATGGGAGAACTACTCGCGGCGGGAACGTGATCGCGAGCCGGTCGCGATAGACTGATCTCACGCTCACGGGGCGGATGTCCCGCTCCGGGGTTCGGGACCGGAGGATGCTCGCACGCGACACGCTCGCCGGATTGGATCTCCAATGACCGTCTCCCGTGGCCTGACGGAGCAGTCATGAGCACGCGATTGCCCCGCTTGCACGAACTGGCCTCGCTCTCGGCCGTCGTCGCCATTGCGGCTGCGACAGTCGCGGCCGGCCAGCTCTTCGCTCGCGCGTCTGCGGGGCGGCCGCGCGTCGCATCCGACGAAACGTTGCGCGAGCCGTCGGTCATCTCGAGCCGCAACGGTGTCCTGCGCGTCGCGCTCAACGCCGCGCCGTCGATCATCGACGTTGCGGGAAAACGTGCGCGGGCCGAGGTGTATGACGGCAGCTATCTGCCGCCGACGCTTCGCGTGCGCCCCGGCGACGAGATGCGGATCCGCCTCGTCAACGCCCTGGACGAACCGACCAACCTGCACACCCACGGGCTCTCCGTCTCTCCGCGCGGCACCTCGGATGACATCTTCCTCCGCGTCGCACCCGGACAGGCGCAGGAGTACGACATCCGTCTTCCCGCCAGCCAATCGCCGGGACTCTACTGGTACCATCCGCACTCACACGGCAACTCAGACGAGCAGGTTCGAAACGGAATGTCGGGCGCGCTGATCGTCGACGGTCTGCTCGACCCGTTCCCGGCGCTCCGCAACGTCCATGAGCGGCTCCTCCTGCTCAAGGACATCCAGATCGACGGCGGACGCGTCGCGCACCTTGGCATCGGTAAGCAGTCGGTGCGCACGATCGATGGCCAGATGAATCCGACGATCGTAATGCGCCCGGGAGAGACACAGCTCTGGCGCATCGGCAACATCGGCGCGGACCTGTACTACGAGCTGTCGCTCGACGGACATCCTTTCTTCGTCGTTGCCCGCGACGGGCACCGGCTGGCGCGCGTCGAGCGCGCCGACACGCTGGTCCTCTCGCCGGGCGCGCGCGCCGAAGTGCTGGTCCAGGGCGGCGCTCCGGGCACGTACGTCCTGCGCACCGGCGACATCGACACCGGGCCGGCGGGGAACACGTACCGGGGAGCGACGCTGGCGACGCTGCGCGTCGAGGGAGCGCCCGAGCATCCAATCGCTCTCCCCACCGATCTGCTCCCGGTGGAGGATCTGCGTCCTCGGGTCACCGGCCGCCGCACGATCGTGTTCTCCGAATCGCGGGACGGCAACTCCTTCTTCATTGACGGCAAAGCGTTCGACATGAGTCGGACCGACCAGCGCGTCAAGCTGGGCACGGTCGAGGAGTGGACGATCCGGAACCAGGCGGACGAGCGACACAGCTTCCACATCCATCAGACTCCCTTCCAGGTCGCCGAGATCAACGGCGTCGCACAGCCGGCCGACGGCTACCGCGACATCGTCGACGTCCCCATCGGCGGCGAGGTGAAGGTGGTGATCCCGTTCACCGATCCCAACATCGTTGGTCGCTTCGTCTTTCACTGCCACATCCTCTCACACGAGGACAGGGGCATGATGGCGACGATCGAGGTGGACCCGTAAAACGAGCGGCTCGCGCTACGGCCCGATCGTCGCCCGAAGCGCGAGTCGCACGGTCACCGCATCGGCCGGAGTGGCATAGACCTCGGTCGAAGCGGCGAAACGACTATCCATCTGCCAGGTCGCCCCGCCGAAGAGGGCCAGACGGTCGAGGTTCACGACGACGCGCGTGTGATCTACGAAGCCGGATTGATTCGTGAAATTCACTTGTAAGCGCGGCTCCAGCCGGTTGTAACCGCCCCCGACGTACGGTCGCAACCTGCCATCGAAAATGGATTTCCCCAGCGACAGATCCGCACCGAAAATGTTGGGCGAAAACCGGTCGTCCGACAGCTTTCCGTTGAAGCACTCGCTCGACTTGTCGGAGAGCGCGGCTTGGTCGCAGGTGATCGGCGCGCGGATCGAGCCGAACGTGCTGTGCGCGCGCACGGAGCCGATCAGACTCCAGAGCTCGAAGGGCTTGGCGAGGGAGACGCCGAACAGATTGGCCTTTACTCCGGCGACGCGAACCGGCGGAATCCACGAAGCCTCCAGCGCGAGCCCCAGCGGCAGCGGGATCCCGATGCGCGGGCGCGGCACGGCGAACAGGAGATCGGTGCTCTCCGGCCCCTTTCCCGGCTGACAGATGGTCGGCGTCGCCGTCGCCGGGGCGATCTTGGGCAGGTACGCCGCCTCGAGTCCCACCTGAAATCGTGGGTGAAGTTCCGGAGCGTCAACCGGACCGAAGGCGAGCGGAACGGAGAAGATCGCGAACGTCTTCGCCTCGTTCGAGCTCGCCGGTGGCCGGCACACCTGCGCCGCCAGACGTTGAGTCTGGGCGAGCGCCAGGACAACGAGCCCCACGAGGCCCGAGCACCCGCGTAGCCAGCCGCGCGTGCTCATGGCCCACCGCCGTTGGAGCTGGTGCCGGGCGTCCCGCCGTGTCCACCAGATTGCCCGGCCGCCGATGCCGGCTCGCGCGCAGCGACTGCATCGAAGTCGAACCGCACGCGATTCGCGACCTGCACCGCCCCACCGGGCCCGCCCTTGTACGGCTTGATTCCAAAATCGGTCTGGTTCACAGCGAACGAGCCGCGCGCCCGCAGCGTATCAGGGTCCACCTGGACCATGGCAGTGACTTTGACCGGTCGAGTCTGACCCACCATAGTCAGCTCGCCGTCGAGGACCAGGCCCGTGGCCGTGAGAACGGCTTGCGTCGCGGTGAATCTGATCTCCGGATACTGGTCTACGTGCAACACCTGGGTGCGCATGGTCTCAGTCACCTGCCGGATCTCCGCGGTGTCCGACGGTGACATCACTTCCAGGCTCTCGGCGGGAATGGTTATCTCGAGCCGGGAGGCGGACAGGTTGCCGGGCCGGTACTGCACGGAGCCCGTGAACGCTCGGGCCCGGATGACGTGATTATGACCGGCGAACCCGAACAGGCCGGACTTGCCGGTGCGCACCTCGAGGCGACTACTGGGCAGGAGCTGGTAGACCACCGTGTCCGGAGCGGGGGCTTGGGCCGGGGCGGAGTTCGCCCCGGCCCAGGCCAAGCCAATCGTCACTTCCGCCAACACCAGCAGTCCCCGAGGCGCCCATTGGCGCGCAATGCGCGCCATGGCATGGAGGCTCATGGATACGTCGGCCCCCCAGGCGCTGGTGTCGCGGTCGCGGCGGCCTGCACGACGATCGTGCCGGTCATCATCTTCCCGTGCACCGCGCAGTCGTACTGGTAGGTGCCCGCGGTCGGGAACGTGACCTGGTAGCTGCTGCCACCTCCGCTCTGGATCGCGCTGCTGGTGAAGCTCGGCGAGCCCAGGGATTGCACGCTGTGCGGCAGGCTTTCGCCGGCAGCCCACGTCCAGGTCACGGTCGCGCCGGCAGCGACGGTATCCACCGCCGGATTGGAGGACCCGTTCCGTCCGCTCTTGAAGAAAATGTCCCCTACGGTGACGCTGCCTGCGGCGCCGCCGGTACCGCTGCCGGTACCGCCGCCGCTAGTGCTCGGCGCGGTGGAGGAAGAACCGCCGCAGCCTGCCAGCAACCCCACCACCAGGAGGCCGCTCACGACCAGCAGCCTCGTGGTATTCCTCGTTGTACTCATCATGATACTCATCTCCCAATGCCTCGTGTGAATGATCCAGGCGTTCCGCCGGTCCAGTCATGGTCACAGCGGATCCCTGCCGCGTGCGCGCCTCGCGAGGACGAGCGTCGTCCTGCTCGCGTGCACCGTGGTCCGAGGTTACGGGGTGTGTGAGATCGCTGGCATCCCACTAACGGGTAGTCTTCGGCGCCCCTCGCGGTCGCCATGGTCGGCCGAGCGCCGTCGAAGCTGATCGAGCCGCTGTGTCGTCAGCGGCGACCTCGAGGGCGTCAGAGTCGCGTGCCGCGGCGCGGAGCAAAATCTCGGAGTGATTATCGAGATCTTCGGCGGCATACCGGATTCCATACAGAATCCGAATGAGACGTTAGCAGCAAAAAGGCCTGCCGAAGATCGGCAGGCCTTTTTCGTGAGACAGTCATTCAACGGGAACGTCGCGCCAGCGCCGAGATGGTTGATCGTGATGTCTCCAATCCTGAATCAGGCGGAGACTCTGGCGCTGATCGAGCTCATTGCACTTTCTCGTGGTTGCTCAGAGGGTCGAGTGTTTGCCTTGAATGAACGCCAGCAGGTCGGCGTTGATCGTGTCGGCTTCCGTCGTGGGCATGCCGTGCGGAAAGCCCTTGTAGGTTTTGAGTGTGCTGTTCTGTAGCAGCTTTGCCGACAGTGGTTGGATTGAGGAAAGGAGAAGCGGCACCGCCGACCACCATCGGCGATGCGCTGTCCCTCGGCTACGCGTTCAGAAATGTTCGGACATGACCGACGAACAACTCGGGGTACTGAAAGAGGGCGCCGTGACTGGAGTCGGGATACAGGACCAGTTGAGCGTTACTCATGGCCTTGAACATTGCGTAGGCATTGTCCGCCGGCAGCATGGTGTCGTGGCTGCCGCTCACCACGAGGGCGGGCTGGGTGATGGCGCGCAGGATGGCATGCTCGGGATCGGGCGTGGCGCACCAGGTGATCAGTGCCGTGGCCTGCGGATTCGTCACGGCGCTACCGTTGTCGGTGTCCCGATCTTCAGTGCGGACCTTCGTCCGCTTCAGGAATGCCAAGCCGGCCGTCTGGCTGGCGGGCGTCTTCGTAAAGAACAGCGGCAGGCGGGGATCTGGCGCCGCGGTTTGAGAAAAGG
>JAQBQC010000192.1 GCA_028287205.1 Gemmatimonadota bacterium | reverse complement strand
TATGACTTGCCCCCCTCCTCCCGCCGTCCGCGCGGGAGGCGGCAGTCCACAGGGAGGAATTACAGACAATGCCTCGCAAGTATGAGGTGGTGTACATCTTCGATGCCGCACTCGAAGATGCCGCCATCACCGACACGCTCACGCGTGTGCACACGCTGCTCGGCACCGGCGATGTCGCCGTCGAGCACTGGGGAAAGCGCCAGCTGGCGTATCCCATCGGCCGTCGCGAGACGGGCCACTACACGATCGCGCACTTCGAAGCCGAAGCGGCCACGCTTCCGGAATACGAGCGCGCGCTCAAGCTCGATGAGGGCGTCGTTCGCTATCTCATCACGCTGCACGAGCACGAAGTCGGCGCTCCGCCGATGACCGAGGAAGAGATCGCCGCCGGACGCGGGCGCGCGAGCGACGACGACGACGACGAGGATTAGCATGCGACGCCCACAGAAGAGTTGCCCATTCTGCGAAACCCGCGTGCGGTTCATCGATTACAAGGATGATCGTACCCTCGGACGCTTCCTCACCGACACCGGCAAGATTCTGCCGAGCCGGTTGAGCGGTGTGTGCGCGCGTCATCAGCGTCAGCTGTCGACGGCGATCAAGCGTTCGCGCTACCTCGCGCTCGTGCCGTACATCCGGGGTCACCAAGCCTGACATGAGCGACGCCCTCGCGGCTCCGCCGCGGGAGCAGGGTTGGACGCGCATCGTGATCGCGCTCGTGGCGTTCCTCCTGCTCTCGCACGCGCCGGTCGTGCGGGCGGCCGCACCTGTCGTCGATACACTCGTTTTGCTCGTGCCCGCGCTCGCCGCATGCTTCATCGCGGGGTGGCGTCGGGGTGGCTCGTCCGCGCTCGCGCTCGCATGGGCGGCGCTCGCCGGACTCCTGCTCGCGATTCCGTCGCGCGCTGGCAGCGAGGCGTACACGGATCTCGCTCGCTCGTGGGGCGTGCTCGTGGCCGGCGCGCTCGGCCTCGTCTGCATTCTCGGCTGGCGGCGGCAGTTCCTCGGCCGCGCGCTCGCGGCAGTGGGAATCGCGGCGCTCATCGCCGCCATCGGGATGGCGTTCGCATCGCACGCTGCTGGTCGTATTGAAGATGTGTTCGCGCGAGAGCTTCAGCTGCGCAACTCCACCGTGCTCGCACAGTGGGCGCGCGGATTTCCCGACGCGAACTTCGCTCCGGCCGTGCGAGAGTGGGCGGCGCGACGTGCGCTTCAGCTGCAGCAGGCATCGGAGAGCTTCGCGGCACCGTTGTATCCGGCGCTGCTCGCGCTCGAATCGCTGGCGGCATGCGCGCTGGCGTGGGGACTGTATCACCGCATGAGCCGCGCGCGACTCGGCGCGGCGCTGGCGCCATTTCGGTTCTTTCGGTTCAGCGACGAGCTGATCTGGGCGCTGGTGGCAGGGATGACGATTACGGTTCTGCCCGCGCTCGATGCCATGCGCGTGGTCGGGGCGAATCTCGTCGTGTTTTTCGGCGCGCTCTACGCGCTGCGCGGCTTTGGTGTGATCGCCTGGTTTTATCCCCAGCCGACACTCGGAGCGCAGTTGGCGGCGAGCGCCGCCGCAGTGGTATTGTTGCCGGTGTCGCTTCCGCTCGCAGTGGGGCTTGGCGTTACCGATACGTGGATCGATTGGCGGCGGCGCGTGCGGACGGCGAATTCGCCGGCTGGCCCCGGCGCCACCAGATAGCTTACTCGACGATCAACCGTTCGACCGGAGCACTCCGATGATGGAAGTCATTCTCAAGCAGGCAATCGACAACCTCGGCCAGCCTGGCGACATCGTCACGGTGTCTCCCGGCTACGGCAGAAATTTTCTTCTCCCCCGCGGCCTCGCCTACGAGGCGACGCCAGGCAATCGCAAGCGCATCGAGCGCGAGAAGGCGCATCTCGAGGCCGCCGAGAACGAGCGCCGCAGTCAGGCGCAGACGCTCGCCAATCGACTGGAGCAGGTGTCGCTGACGTTCTCCGCACGCGTGGGCGAAGAGGACAAGCTGTTCGGCTCGGTAACCTCCGCGGATATTGCGCAGCAGCTGCACGCGCAGGGCTTTCCGGAGATCGAGAAGCGCCAGATCGACCTTCACGAGCCGATCAAAGCGCTTGGCGTCTACAAGGTACCAGTTCGCCTCCATGCCGACGTGAAGCCCGAGGTCAGGGTGTGGGTGATCAAGCAGTAAACGCGACTCGGCCATTGCGCGTGTCTTGACGCCCGGCGGAAACTTCCGCCGGGCGTTCGTGTAGTGGTGTTGGTACGCCCCCGGTTCCGCGCACATATTGCGCGCACAGTCCCTGCACGCCGTGCGCTCTCACCACATACGACAGGCACCTCGAACCAGTGTCTTCTATACTCGCGCAAGTGCAGCGTGCGGCCGCGTTGTGTTACGATCTGAAGGCCAACAACGTGGTCGTCCTCGACCTCGACAAGGTCTCGAATGCCACTGACTACTTTCTGATCGCCAGCGGCTCCTCCGACACGCACGTGCGCGCGATCGCCGAGCACGTGATGGATGAGCTCAAGAAGGAAGGCGTGCGGGCGCATCACGTCGAGGGGCTCGCGCAGGGTCGTTGGGTTCTTCTCGATTACGTCGACTTCGTCGTGCACGTCTTCCACCCCACGTTGCGCGACTTCTATCAGCTCGAACGCCTGTGGGGTGATGCCCGAATCGTCGCCATCGACGCGGAGGAGGCCAAGGTATGAGCTCACGCATTGTATGGCGCACGGCCCTGATCACCCTCATGGCGAGCGGAGCGCTCGCTTCGAGAGCGGCTGGTCAGGAGTACTTCGGTCAGAACCAGGTCCAGTACAAGGACTTCAACTGGCAGGTCATCGAGACCGAGCATTGGTTGATTCACTACTACCCGAGCGAGCGCGTCGCAGCGATGGAAGGCGCGCGGATGGCCGAGCGCGATTACGCTCGGCTTTCGCGCATCCTAGGACACGAGTTCCGCGAGAAGAAGCCCATTCTCTTCTTCGCGTCGCGCGCGGACTTCGGTCAGAACAACGTCACGGGCGATCTGGGTGAGGGCACGGGTGGTGTGACCGAGCCGTTGCGCCACCGCATGCTCATGCCGTTCACCGGCGACTTCCGCGGCCTCGAGCACGTGCTCACGCACGAAATGGTGCACGAGTTCCAGTTCGACATCTTCGCGCGCGGGCGCGCGGGTGGCGGCATCGCGCAGCTGTCGCAGGTGAATCCGCCACTCTGGTTCATGGAAGGCATGGCCGAGTATCTGTCGCTCGGACCGGACTACGCGCGCTCGTCCACCGTGATGCGCGATGCCGCGATCAACGGCGACCTCCCGACGATCGTGAAGATGACCGAGCAGCCGGACCGCTACGATCCGTATCGCTTCGGTCAGCCGCTGTGGGCGTACATCGCGGGCCGCTTCGGCGACGAGATCATCGGCTCCATCATGGCCGACGTTCCCTCCATGGGCATCGAGCGCGCGTTCAAGCGCGAGACGGGCGAGTCGCTCGAGGACCTGGGTGACGAGTGGAAGGAAGCGATGCAGATCAAGTATCTGCCGCAAGTCGCGCAGCTCCAGCGCCCGCGTCACTTCGCGAAGCCTCTGCTCTCCCAGAAGCGCACCGGCGGGCAGGTCTTCCTCGCGCCGGCGCTTTCGCCGGACGGCAAGTACATCGCATTCCTGTCGAATGGAAGCTTCCTCAAGGGCCAGGTGTTCATCGACCTCTGGCTCGGCGATGCGAAAACGGGCAAGCGCATCTCCCGCCTGGTGAAGAGCACCTTCGATCCGAATTATCAGGAAATCGGAATTCTGTATTCGCAGAGCGCGTTTTCGCCTGACGGGAAGCTGCTCGCCTTCTCTGCACTCGGCGGAGGCCAGGAGAACCTGTATCTGCTCGACGTGAAGCGCCGAAAGCGTGTCGCGAAGTTCGAGCTGCCGCTGGATGGCATCGCGGGGCCGAGCTGGTCACCGGATGGGAAGCATCTGGTGTTCTCCGGTAACAAGGGCGGCATCACCGATCTCTACATGGTGGATGCAGACGGAAAAAACCTCGCGCAGCTCACGAACGACGAGTTCGCGGACATGCAGCCGCAGTGGTCGCCCGACGGAACGATGATCGCGTTCGCGACGGATCAGGCGCCTGGTGCGGACCTCAAGAATCTCAAGTTTCCGCATTGGCAGATCGCGATCTACCACGTCAATGGCGGAAACGTCGAGCTGATTCCGGGACAGGCGGGGCTCAACATCAATCCGATGTGGGCGCCGGACTCGAAGTCCATCGCCTTCGTGTCCGATCGAACGGGCGGACAAAACATCTTCCTCTACGATCTCGGGCAGAAGCAGCACTTCCAGCTCACGAACGTGGTCGGTGGCGTGATCTCCGTGACGGAATTCAGCCCGGTGATCACGTGGTCGCACGCGAACGACCGGATGGCGTTCACCTATCTCGAGAACGGTGAGTACACCGTCTGGTCGATCGACAATCCGCGCCTGCTCAAGCGGCTGCCCTTCACCGCCGCCCCCGGCACGACGGTCGCGCTCCGCACGGACAGTGCGGCCGCCGCTCGCGCTGCGCGCGTGGACTCCGCTCCGGCCGACTCGCTCTCGTACTCGTACTATCGGTCCGGCACGACCTTCCGCTCTTCGGGCACGCTCGCCGATTCCGGACCGCACACGGAAACGCACGTGAGCGTCGCGGCAATACTCGACAGCGGCGCGTTGCAGCTGCCCGACACGAGTCAGTTCAAGCAGTACAAGTACCACATCCGATTCTCGCCGGACTTCGTAGCGCGGCCAACGGTCGGCTACTCGCGCGACAACTTCGGCAACGGGGTGTTCGGCGGAACCGCCATCTCCCTCAGCGACATGGTGGGCAACAACCATCTCGCCTTCGCGCTGTCGATCAACGGGCGACTCGCCGATGCGCAGGGGCTCGCGGCCTACACGAACCTCTCGCACCGGCTGCAGTATGCGGTGGGATATTCGCAGTCGCCGTTCTATTTCGGCGAGGGCACGCAATTCTTCGACAACGGCGACGGCACGCTCACGCAGCAGGATGTCATTGCGCGCTATCTCGATCGCGAGGCGTTCGCGATCGGCATCTATCCGCTCAACCGCTTCACGCGCTTCGAGCTCGGACTCACGCTCGCGGATCTCGAGCGCTCGTTTCTCGTCTTCTCGCAGGTCGTCGACCAGTTCGGCAATCCGCTCACGAATGCGCAGCAGAACGAAGTGGCCGGCAGCAGCAAATTCTACGTCGAGCCCAGCCTCTCGTACGTCTCCGACAACACGCTCTTCGGCTACACGGGACCGATCTACGGCCGGCGCTATCGCTTTGGAGTCACACCGGCGATCGGGCAGTTTCAGTGGCTCGGGCTGCTCGGCGACTATCGGCGCTACGACGCGATTCTCTTCAGCTATCTCACGATCGCGACGCGTCTGACGGCGAATCTGTCGTACGGTCGTGATGCCGACAGCCTCCAGAAGTATCTGGGTTACAGCGATCTGATTCGCGGTTACGACGATCAGAGCTTCCAGATCACGAATGCCAACTGTCCGGCTACGGTCCAGAACGCGCAGCGATGCAACCGTCTTCTCGGCAGCAAGGTCGTGTTCGGAAACATCGAGCTGCGCTTCCCTCTCGTGCGCGGCGGGCTCGCGGGCGTGATTCCGCTGCCGCCGATCGAAGGTGCATTCTTTTACGATGCCGGCACGACGTGGTTCAACGGCCAGAAGGTCGAGTTCAAGCGAAGCAGCCAGGACGATCCCGCGAATGTTCGGTCGCTGTTGACGAGCTATGTGTTCGGACTTCGAGTGATTCTCTTCAACTACGTGATCCTGCGATGGGACTACGCAATTCCGAAGGACTCTCCCGGACGAAAGGGATTCTGGCAATTCTCGTTGTATCCGACGTTCTGATCGCGTAGCTTCACCTTCGTGCGAACGTCGCCTCTGGCGCTGGCGCTCG
>JAQBQC010000025.1 GCA_028287205.1 Gemmatimonadota bacterium | reverse complement strand
ATCGCCATCGCCGCCGACGAGGACGTTGTAGTCGTTCGGGTCGCCGTGAATTGCGGCGCGGGGCAGGGAGGAGAGCAGCGGCGCGGTGCGACAGTCGAACGACTTCATCAGGCGGTCGACCGTGCATCCGAGACTGGCATCGCCGATCAGAGCGCGGAACCGCGCCACGATCGCGCGGCCGTTCGCGAGATCCCAGTAGAAATCGCGATGGATCGCCGGGGCGTTGAAATCGGAGAGCGCCTGCGCGATGGCGCCGATGCTGCTTCCAAAGTCCTCCAGCAGCGCGGGCGAGCGATGCGTGGCCAACCCGAGCGGCCGACCCGGGAGCCACGAAATCGCCCACGCGAGATGCTCTCGGCCGTCGGGGCCCGAGACTGTGACGATGCTCTCGCCACTGGTGGCACGCACTACCCGGGGCGTGACCTCCACGTGCCGCGCGACGTGCATCAGCGCCTGCTGCTGCGCCTCCAGCATCGCCCGATTCTCGCGTGCGTTTGCGATCTTGAGCACGAACGGCGCACCGCTCGCCGTCTCGATGCGGAAATTCTGATCGCGCTCGCTCGTGAGCGCCGTCGCGCGGCCCTCAGCGCCGAAGTGATCACGTGCGACGCGCTCTGCGTCGCGCAAATCGAAGCTGGGACTGTGTTCGAGCATGATGCAGAAGTTAGCGTCGCGTGAGGCTCGCTGTAAGACAGTGTCAGCTGAATGAGATCACGAGATAGATCCAATTGACTGGGTCGCACGTATGAGGCGCAGGTCATCCGAATTCGCGCTGGCCAGCCGCGTGCGCAGCCACGCTGCGCTGCAGGATGCGATCAGGAAGGGCCACGGCACCGCGACGTTCGCGACTCAGCGGCGGCAAGCTGTGGGCACGCATGAACGGACCGCGCAACATCGTGCTGCAGGACGAGGCGAACAATGTCTCTACGATCTCGGTGTACGACGTGTATCAGTCCAACGGCGTGATTCAGGCGTCGACAAGGTGCGGATGCCGAAGATGTAGGTGAGGCACGGTAAAACGCCGAAGCCGGCACATCATGTGCACCCCGCGAATCGGACCTGCACAGGGAGGCTTCAATGGCGAGCGACATGAATCCCACACAAGGGTTCGGCGCGACAACCGATCAACTCACCTGGGATAGCGAGGCGACGTTTTGGCGAGATAGCTGGCGCGCTCGTCCGTATGTCCAGGCGGACAGAGGCTTCGACTATTATCAGCCGGGATACCGCTATGGATTCGAGTCGGCGACCAAGTACCGCGGGCGAGAATGGAACGACGTCGAATCGCACCTGCGCACCGGCTGGGACAAGTACGAGCATCGGGGGCAGAGCACGTGGGAGCACATGAAGGAGGCAGTGCGCGACGCCTGGAATCGCGTCACGAATCATCGGTAGCGTCGTGCTGTGAGGCGCCGAGAATGGCGGACTCGTGACCACCGCGCAGATGGAAGAAGCCCTCCGGCGAAGTGCCGGAGGGCTTCTTTTACCTCTGGTGTTATTGCTGCCTTACCAACCCAGCACGATCTCCGCCCTCGTGTACAGATACCGCCCGTTGTATCCGAACGGGCTCGCAGCCGCCCACGGGAAGGTGTTGTCGTTGTTGTTGAACTCCGCCTTCGGCTGATCGGGATAGACATCGAACAGATTGCGTGCGCCGATCGACAGATTGATCTGGTTGAAGCGATACCCGATCTCCGTGTCGACGAGCGTCTTCCCGCCGTAGTGCTCCGCGTCCGTGAAGCTCGGCTGCGCCGAGGTGAATCCGCCGTAGTACGAGACGCGTCCGAGTGCGTGGAAGCGGGAGATTGAATAGTTCCCCGTGAGCGTACCGCGCCAATCCGGACGTTCCTTCTCGATGCCCAGTGTCGTCACGAGATCGAGGATGCTCGTGATCTCCGTCGGCTTCCCTTGCAGCACCGCTGGCAGCGGATCGACACGCGTGATCTTGTTGCGCGTGTAGTTCGCGCCAAGCGTCAGGTCGAAATTGCCGTTGCCGACGGGCATGCGATAGTTGGCCGTCGCATCGACGCCGTCCGTCTTGGTGTCCAAACCGTTCGTGAAGAACTGCACGCCGGCGATGCCGGTGACGCCGGAGTCCGCGAGAATCGCCTGCGATACCGAGTCTGCGAAGGTGGCGCCGAGCAGGATGCGGTCCTTGATCTTGATGTGGAAGTAATCGAGCGTGATCGTGAAGTTGTCGACCGGCGTGTACGCGATTCCACTGCTGATGTTGACCGACTTCTCCTCCTTCAGCGGCTTCGCACCAAAGATCTGCGCGGGGCGCGCGTTCACCGGGAAGTTGCCGATCTCGAAGAGCTGGCCGCCGATGAAGTTCGTCGTGATGTGACTGAAATAGCTCTGGCCAAGGCCGGGCGCGCGGAAGCCGTTGCTGAGCGAGCCGCGAATCACGAACTGCTTCGCAGGCTGATAGCGCAGCGCGAGCTTGCCGGACACGTTCGAGCCGAAGTCGCTGTAGTGCTCGACGCGACCGGCGACGTTGACCAGGAACTGTGACGTGAAGTTCGTCTCGAGATCGAGATACGCTCCGATGTTGTTTCGACTGTGATCACTCGCGTCCTGCGGGCGGAAGCCGCCGAACACCGACGATCCCGCGGGTGCCGGGCCGCTCTCGTCCTGCGCAGGGAACCCGCCGTTCACGTAGGACGCGAGCTCGCCTGCCTTGATGGCGTAGTCCTCGCCACGATAGAGCACACCAGCCGCGACGTTGAGCGGGGCATGGAGGCCGATCTCGTACGCCTTCGAGCCGTTGATGCCCAGCTCGTACTCGCTTCGACGCAGTCGACCGGCGAAGAAGGTGGTCTGGTTGGGAATCCCCGGATCGTCGGCGGTGCCGAAGACGCCGTCAGCACCGGGCGCGCAGGCGACGTCGAGACACGGTCCCAGTGACGGATTCAGCGTGTTGCGCAGATTGTAGTCGAAGGTGTTGAGCCCATACGAGCCGCCGAAGTCCAGCGACCAGCCCGCGACCGTCGTACGAATGCCGCCGGTGGCCGAGTAGTCCTTTGACGTCGGATCGAACTCGGGGAGAAATCCCTGCGGATAGATCTGCGGCCAGTTGCGATTGCCGTCGAAGTAGCGCCAGAAGCCGTTTCCGGTTCCGAAGTGATTGCTGAATCCACCGAACGCGTACACCTCGGTGTTGCCGGACGCGGTCACCGGCATCCGGAAGTTCACGAACGACTGCTCGTTGCGGATCTCGCCGTCGCCCCAGTGATAGTTCGGCTGCTTGATCCCGTTGTTCTTGTGGATGATCTTGCCCGTCAGCGTGTCGATTTCGTCCGTGATGCCGTTCGCATCGGCGAGGAACTTGTCGGGCCACGCGCGGTTCGTCGGATCGTCGTGCTTGAATTCCCCGAACAGCGTGAGCGAGCCGCGGCCGAGCTTGAGCCCGACGCCGCCATTGAGGTCGACGCCCGTACCGTCGTCCGGATAGTTCCCGGTGATGTAGCGTCCCGACTGGACGTTCAGAAACGGAGCGAACTGTCCTTCCTTCATCTTGATGTTGACGACGCCCGCGATCGCGTCGGAGCCGTAGTCGGCGGCGTCGCCGTCGCGCAGTACCTCGACTCGGTCGATCGCACCGGCCGGGATCGCGTTGAGATCCACGCCGCTCGAGCCTGCGCCGCTGCCGTACGGAAAGGTGTTGATCAAGGCCGTCTGATGCCGGCGCCATCCATTGATCAGCACGAGGGTGTGATCGGGGCTCAGCCCGCGCAGCGTGAACGGCTGCACGATGTCGTTCGCATCCGTCACGCTCTGGTGCGGCATGTTCACGCTCGGCGACAGCTGCGCGAGAATGCGGCCGGTCTCGGTGGTTCCCTGTTGCTGGATCTGCTCCGTGGTATAGACGTCCACTGGCACTGCCAGCTCGTCGGCCGCCTGGTGGCGCGCACGCGATCCGGCGACGACTTCCACGCGCGCGAGCTCGACGGCGTTGGAGCCGATCGAGAAGTCCGCGGTGACCGAGCCGCCCGCTTCGACGTTCACCGTCTGCGTTGCGGGTGTGTGCCCGAGCGCGCGCACACGAATGACGTGGCTGCCGGCGGGCACGCCGCGGAATTCATACGCGCCGCGCGCGTTGGTTTGTGTGAGCAGCCCGGAGCCGTCCACCGTCACGACGGCGCCGATGACGGGACCTGTCGTGGTGTCGGTGACGACACCCTTGACCGTACCGGATTGCGCCGCGAGCACCGATGGCGCGACAGCAAACAGCGTTGCAGCAAAGACCAGACGATAGAGAGCGCGCACGAGACCTCGGAGTGAACCGTGGAGGGCTACTGATGGTCCCGCAGGAGGGGACGCCGGCAGGGCGAGCGGGACCGTACGTTCGATGGCTCACCATACGGAATGCCGACATGCACGTCAAGCGAGCATTGCGAATTTTTTGTAATCGCTTCTTAGTCGAGATCCTTCGCCGTCCGGGATTCCACGAGAAAATCGAGCTCGCGCTCGCGCAGGTCGAGCGAATAGCCGGCGCCAACCACGCCCACGCGCAGGTAGCTGAGGGTGAGCGCCGCGCCTCCGCTCTTCACGTCGTCCGCGTTGTCGAACTTCGCGTCGCGACCATCTACATAGTAGACATTCCCCGGCCCCACCACTTCAGCCAGGTGCCCCTGCACCACAAGGCCGGTGTTTTCATCGATACCGATGCCGAGGAGCTCGGGGTTCCGCGCGACCTGCTGAATCAGGCGCTGCAGCCGCCCGCGACGCGCAAAGTGCGTGTCGATCACCGAGGAGAAACCGAGCAGCCCGAGCCCGGGGCCGAGATGCAGCGGCACCGCGGATCCTGCGCTCGTGATCTCGCCCCCCGAGAGCATGGTCTCGGACAGCGCCGCAGCGCCCGCGCTCGTGCCGCACACGATGGCCCCCTCCGCGAATGCCTCGCGCACCGCCCGCCACACGCGCGAGCCGCCGAGCGTCGAGACGAGCTTGAGCTGGTCGCCACCGCCGAGAAAGATTCCGCGCGCCGATCGCACGAGCTCCGCGCACGACGGGTCCTGCGCTCGCTGCCGGCTGTCGATGATCGGCGCCTCGACGGTCGTGGCGCCGGCGCTCT
>JAQBQC010000301.1 GCA_028287205.1 Gemmatimonadota bacterium | reverse complement strand
GGGCGAGCGCGAGCTGCTCGCGGCCGCCGCAATGCTGCACGACATCGGGTATCACATCAGCTACGACAAGCACCACAAGCATTCGTACTACCTGATCACGCACGCGGAGCTGCTGGGCATGTCCCCGATGGAACAGCTCATCGTCGCGAACGTGGCGCGCTACCATCGCGGCGCGCCGCCATCGAAGCAGCATCCCAGCTACGGATCGCTCGCGAAGCCGGTGCGCGAGCAGGTGAAGCGGCTTTCGGCCATCCTGCGTCTCGCGGATGGTCTCGATCGCGGGCACATCTCCGCCGTCGAACGCGTGAAGGTACGATGGTCGCGCACCGGCATTCGCATCACGCCAATTCCGCGCAACGTTCACCAGCCCATGCGCCTCGAAGTATGGGGTGCGAGCCGGAAGGCGCAGCTGCTCGAGGAAGTTGCGGGCGTGCCGGTGGAGATCGTCGGCTCGCGCGCGGCGCAGGCTGTTGCCGCGATCACGGATCGAACGGCGCGCTCCCCCACGTAGACGTCACTGCGACGAGCTGCGTCGCGAGCTCCGGCTCGTCGTCGGCCCGAAGCTGCGTGTAGGTCCCATCCGAGCCCAGCCTCCACGCATTTCTGTTGTCGCGCAGATAGGTCGCGAGCAGCATGCGCAGCGGCTCGTGCAGCGACTTGTCCTCTACCGGCGTCACCGCCTCCACGCGACGCTCGAAGTTCCGCGGCATCCAGTCCGCGGAGCCGAGGTAGTACTCCTCCTCGCCATCGTTGAGGAAGTACCAGAGACGCGAATGCTCGAGGAAGCGCCCCACGATGCTCGTGACGCGAATGGTGTCGCTGATCCCTTCGATGCCTGGGCGCAAGCAGCAGATGCCGCGCACGATGAGATCGATCTCCACGCCGGCCTGCGACGCTGCGTAGAGCGCGGCGACCATCTCCGGATCGGCGAGCGCGTTCATCTTCACGATCATGCGCGCAGGCCGTCCGCGGCGGGCGTGTTTCGTTTCGCGCTCGATCAGCGCGAGAAAGCGCTCGCGCATGTCGCCCGGTGCGATGATGAGCTTCCGGTAGTGGCGCTGGCGCGAGAAGCCAGTGAGGAAGTTGAACAGATCGCTCAGATCGGCGCCGATCTCGGGATTGCAGGTGAACAGACCGAGATCCGTGTACTGCCGCGCCGTCTTCGAGTTGTAGTTGCCCGTTCCCACATGCACGTAGCGCCGAATGCCGTCCGCCTCGCGCCGCACCACGAGACAGGTCTTCGTGTGCGTCTTGAGATCCATCATCCCGTACACGACGTGCACTCCCGCGCTTTCCAGCTGCCGCGCCCAGGTGATGTTGTTCGCCTCGTCGAAGCGCGCCTTGAGCTCGACGAGCACCACCACCTGCTTCCCGCTCTCCGCGGCCTCGGTGAGCGCGCGAACTATCGGCGTGTCACCCGACGTGCGATAGAGAGTCAGCTTGATCGCGAGCACGTCGTCATCTTCGGCCGCGCGCTCGATGAACTGCTCCACCGTCGTCTGGAAGGAGTCGAACGGATGGTGGACGAGCACGTCGCCCTGCCGAATGACATCGAACATCGCGCCGTTCACGCCGCGCAGCCGCGGCGGCGTGCTCGGCACGAGCGGCGGATCGCGCAGCTCCGGGATCTCGAGCTGCGCGAGCTCACGCAGATCGCCGAGCTCGAGCAGCGGCCCCATCTCGTGCACGTCCGCCTCGGTGAGAGTCGCGTTGGGCGGCAGGCGGTCGTCGCGAAGCTCGTCCAGCAGCAGCGTCCGCATCGCGGGCGGCGTTCCCGTCTGCACCTCGAGTCGCACGACCTCGCCAAACCTGCGCAGAAATACCTGTTCTTCGATCGTCTCGAGCAGGTCGTCCGGCTCTTCCGATGACAGCAGCTCGATATCCGAATTGCGCGTGATACGAAACGCGTACCAGTTGAGCACCTCCATCCCCGGAAAGAGCGCGCGCAGGTTGATCCCGATGAGCTGCTCGAGCGGCACGAACTGATTCGGGCGCCCGAACCTCACCCATCGCGGCAGGCTGCGCGGCACCTTCACGCGCGCGAAGTGATCCTCGAGCGTGACGGGATCGCGGATCTCGACTGCGAGCGAGAGCGAGAGATTCGAGATGTAGGGGAACGGATGCCCGGGATCCACCGCGAGCGGCGTGAGCACGGGATAGACCTGCTTCTCGAAATACTCATCGAGCCGCGCCCATTCTTCGGATGTGAGCTCCTCGAGCGGCACGAGTCGTACGCCGCGATCCGCCAGCTGCGGGAGGAGCTGCTCGTGAATCAGTCGCTGCTGCTGCGCGAGCAGCTCACGCACACGAGCGGAGATCGCCTCGAGCTGTTCCTGCGGCGAGAGCCCGTCGGGCGCGGTGACGGTGACGTTCGCCGCGAGCTGCCGTCGCAGCCCCGCAACGCGCACCATGTAGAACTCGTCGAGGTTGGTGCTGAAGATTGCCGCGAACTTCAGCCGCTCGAGCAGCGGATTTCGCTCGTCGAACGCTTCGTGCAGCACTCTGGAATTGAACTCGAGCCAGCTCAGCTCACGATTGATGTACAGCTCCGGAGTGAGCGCGGGCGGAGCGGATGGAGGTGGCAAAAGCGTGAGGTCGGACATTCGTGGTTGCGAAAGCAAACCGCCCGCGAACACGCACGGACGGCGAGGATGCATCAGTTCTCTATGATATCTATCCTAGCCGTCGGAGAGCTGTCACGAAAAGGTCACGACCGATCCGTTACACCGGATTCGCCGTTCCTTCGCCCCCCATTACAGCGGATGGACGGCGTGCAGCACCATCCAGCACAGCGCAGCGACGGCCGCGGCCGCCGGAATCGTCAGAATCCAGGCCCATACGATTCGGGTTGCGACACCCCAGCGCACCGCGGACAGTCGCGTCGTGGCGCCCACGCCCACGATCGCACCGGTGATCGCGTGCGTAGTGCTCACCGGAATGCCGAGCTTCGTCGCGAACAAGATGCTCAGCGCGCCGCCCGTCTCCGCGCAAAATCCGCCTACGGGCCGGAGCCTTGTGATGCGATTGCCCATCGTGTGCACGATGCGCCATCCACCCATGAGCGTGCCGAGCGAGATCGCGGTGTACGCGCCCATCTCCACCCATGCCGGAATCGTGTCGCCATTCTCGAGATAGAGATGGTGCAACCACCCCGTCTGTCCGGCGAAGACACTTTTGCTCGCTACGAGCAGGCCGACGATGATCCCCATCGTCTTCTGTGCGTCATTGGCGCCGTGCGACAGCGAGAAGAGCGCCGAGCTCACGAGCTGAGCCCCGCGAAAGAATCTGTCCACGCGCCCGGGCGGCACCTTCTGGAAGATCCAGTAGACCGCCGTCATCAGCGTGAATCCCAGCATCGCACCGATCACCGGCGAGAGCACGATGAAGAGCAGCGTCGTCGGCCACTTGCCGTTCGCGAGCACGAGCCCGCCCAAGCCGGCCTTCGCGACGGCGGCGCCCGCATAGGCGCCGATCAGCGCGTGCGATGAGCTCGAAGGAAGCCCCACGCTCCACGTGACGATGTTCCACGTGATCGCACCGAGCAGTCCCGCGAGGATCACGTTCGGGTCCACGATCGCGGGCGGGACGAATCCCGTGAACACTGCCTTGGCAACCGCGGTGCCCACGAGGAACGCGGCCGCGAAGTTGAAGAACGCCGCCCACACCACGGCCTGCAGCGGCCGAAGCACGCGCGTCCCGACCACGGTCGCGATCGAGTTCGCCGAGTCGTGAAAGCCGTTGCTGAAATCGAACAGGAACGCGACCACGACGATCGCGAGGATGTAGTTGACCACGACCTACGCGTGCTTCAACGCAATACTCTCGAGCACGTTCGCCACATCCTCACATTGGTCGAGCGCGCGCTCCAGCGTGTCGTAGAGCTCCTTCCACTTGATGACCTCGAGCGGATCCGGATGCCCCGCGAAGAGCGCGCCCACCGCCTGGTGATACAGCGCGTCGCCCTCCTCTTCCTTGAGCTTGATCTCCCGCCCGCGCATCACCACCTGCTTCGAGTCGCGCATGTTCATCACCGCGCTCTCGATCGACCGCGTCGCCTCGAGCAGTACGTCGCAAAGCCGCTTGGCCGGCTCCTTCACCTCGGTGATGTGGAACATCGCGGCCCGGCGCGCCGTGCCATCGATGAGGTCCACCACATTGTCGAGCTGGGACACGAGAAGGTGAATGTCCTCGCGATCGATCGGCGTCACGAACGACTTGTCGATCCGACTGATCACATCGCGCGTGATGTTGTCGGCCTGGTGCTCCACCTCCTTGATCTCGGCCGCATAGCGCTCGAGATGCACGGGATCGGCGAAGAGATCGTGGAGCAGGGTGGCTGAAGTCGTCGCGTGCTTGGCGAGATCGGAAAACATCTCGAAGAACGCGGTGTCGCGTGGAATGAGCCGCAAGACTGTCGATCCATCCGAATAGAGGTGGTTACGGAATCGTGACATGAAGCTACGCGTGCAGCGTCCCCCCGGCCAACCCCTGGATGTCTCCAAATTCCGTGCGCGACGGCTTCGGGCTTCGTGATCGACGTGCTCGTGCCTCGGGCAGCTCGAGGGTGGCCCGCAGGCGGAGTGCAGTGTTGCGGCCCGCGGAGCACGCCTCGATCACTATTGAGCGTTCGGACGAAATGCACTACGCTGTTCAGCGCGTGTGCCACGACGTGCTCACTCGAATGGCGGAGGACTCGAAGTGCGTCAGTCCACGAAATCGCTCAGCGCCCTTCTGATCGCCGCCGTTCTCTCGAGCGGGGCGCCTTCCTTCCTCGACGGCGCAGAACGACCTCTGGCGCGGAGGCAGCCACCGCCCATGCCAGCGTTCCGGGATTCGGCTGACGAACTGCTGACGCTGGAGGACTGGGCTCGTGGCGCGCAACTGTTCGCGGACATGGGCGACTTTCACCGCGAGGTGAGCACGAGTTCAGCCGAGGCGAAACAGTTCTTCGACCAGGGCATGCGCTTTCTGTGGGCGTTCAACCATGATGAAGCAACTCGCTCCTTCGCCAGGGCTGCGCAGCTCGACCCGGAATGTGCGTCGTGCTACTGGGGTGTCGCACTGACTCTTGGGCCGAACTACAACATGCTGATGATGGCCCAGGCGCGCGCCGACGTCGCCTGGAATTCGCTGACGAAGGCGCAACGCCTTGCTCCGCAGGCGACGCCCGTCGAGCAGGCATTGATCGCCGCACTCACGCACCGCTACGCCGGACCGCGTCCTCTCGATCCTTCCAACGTCGCGCCGATGCTCGCGAGCTACGCGACGGCGATGCGAGAAGTTGCGAAGCGGTTTCCGAACGATCTCGACGTGCAAACGCTCTTCGCGGAATCGCTGATGAACACCCGGCCGTGGAAGCTGTGGAACGCGGACGGTTCATCACCAGCGGTAACCGCGGAAATCGTCGCGACGCTCGAAGCAGTGATGGCGAGAGATCGGTCGCATCCGGGAGCCAATCACTACTACATCCACGCCGTCGAGGCCTCGCCGCATCCCGAGAAGGCGATCCCTGCGGCCGAGCGCGTCGGAACGATGATGCCCGCCGCCGGACACCTGGTCCATATGCCTGCGCACATCATGCAGCGCGTGGGTCGATATGAGGAGGCCGCAGAGGCGAATCGCAGAGCAGCCGTGGCGGACGTGGCCTACTACGCCAGGACGCCGGCCCTCGACTACTACCCGCTTGTCTATAGCACGCACAACTATCAGTTCCTCGCCTCCGCCGCGGCCATGGAGGGCCGCAGCGCCGAGACGCTCGAAGCCATGCGCAGGGCGCGGGCAGTTGTCTCGGACAAGATGCTCCTCGGCATGCCGGGCGCCGACTGGTCGATTGCCTTTCTCTACGAAGGGATGATCCGCTTCGGCAGATGGGAGGCGATTCTTCGAGAGCCGCCCCCCGATCCACAGCTGAAAGGTCTCCTCATAGGCTATCTCGGGGCGAAGGCCACCGCGCTTGCTGCAACGCGTCGCCTCGCGGAAGCGAAAGCAGCCGTCGTTGCACTCGACGAGGTGATCGCGTCGGCTCCGCCCGATGGGCTCGCGGGAATGAACGCAGCCCCGCCTCTGTTCAGGATTGCGTCGCTGAGAGCCAAGGCACGCGTCGCAACGGCCGAGCGAACGCCGAGCGTGGCGATCGCCTTGCTGCGCGAGGCGGTATCGGAAGAGGACGGGCTGTCGTACAACGAGCCGGCTGATGAATTCTTCCCCACGCGGCACCTGCTGGGCGCAGCCTTGCTCGACGCAGGCATGGCACGGGAAGCAGAAACCGTTTACCGAGAAGATCTTCGGCGCAACCCGCAGAACGGCTGGGCGCTATACGGCCTGGCGAAATCCCTGGATGCCCAGGGCAACGCAAAGGCCGCGAGAGAGACTCGAGCGCAGTTCGAGCTCGCGTGGAAGCACTCCGATACCCGCATCCGCGCATCGGCCTTCTAGTCGCCGATTGCCGTCGATCCTCACACGGGGTAGTCGGTACGCATGAACTGCTGCCCGGGCGCCGTGGGCTTCGCGAAGATGCGCACGAGAATCGCGCCGGCGAGAAAGCCACCCACGTGCGCCCATACGGCGACGCCACCCGTCACGTCCGCATCCACTGCCGAGAGTTGTGGAAGCCCGGCCAGCAGCTGCTCGCCGAACCAGAAGAGCAGCACGAGCACGGATGGGATCCAGAAGACGAAGATCGGCGGGAAATACATTCGGATGCGCCCGCGGGGAAAGAGGAGCAGATAGCCGCCGAGAACGCCGGAGATGGCGCCCGACGCTCCGACGGTAGGAATCGCGGAGGCCGGGTTGATGGCGACGTGCGTTGCCGCCGCAACGATACCGCACACGAGATAGAACACGAGAAAGCGCATCGCACCCATGCGCGACTCGACTCCCTTCCCGAACACCCACAGATAGATCGAGTTGCCGATGATGTGCCCCCAGCCGCCGTGTAGAAAAATCGAGAGGAGCGGCGTGAGCCGATTGATGGGGTTGTTGTCGACGATGCAGGCCATTCCGGGCCCGATCGGCACCGCATAGCCAAGCGCCGCGCGGTGTGTGAGCTCGCCCGGGACCATGCCCAGGTCGCACACCGTGGCCGCGAGAACCTGCGGGTCGGCGCCGGCCCGCTGGACGAGCAGCCAGACGGCCCATGTCACGGCCAGTATCAGGTACGTCATCACCGGCCGGCGCAGCGGCCGGAGGTTGTCGCCTAACGGGATCATCTACGCTCCTATTGCGCTCCTATGCCGGAAAGGCGCGCTCAGCAGAAGACCGCCAATGACCTAAAGCAGCCGCTCTAACAGAGATAAACCCCTTACTGAAGGCAGAAGCTGCCAAAGTGGCCGATATCCTCGGCACCCCAATTGCTTGAACCATCAGCGCGTGAGCGGGATTGAGCATGTGGCAGAGCGAGAGCCACGGCTGTCTCGCCCACGCTTTCACACACAATTCGAGGCTCGTTATGGCCGAAAAGGTAATCGGTATCGATCTGGGCACGACCAACTCGGTCGTTGCAGTAATGGAGGGCGGCGACCCCGTCGTCATTCCGAACTCCGAGGGCGGCCGGGTCACCCCGTCCGTCGTCGCGTTCACGAAGGACGGCGAACGCCTGGTCGGCCAGGTCGCGAAGCGCCAGGCCGTCACCAATCCGCAGAACACAATCTTCTCGATCAAGCGTTTCATGGGCCGCAAGATCTCCGAGGTGCAGGAGGAGATTAAGCGCGTGCCCTACAAGGTGGTGGCAGGTCCGAACGAAGTCGCCATGATCGAAGTCGCGGGCAAGCGCTATTCCGCTCCCGAGATTTCCGCAATGATTCTGCAGAAGATGAAGCAAACGGCGGAAGACTACCTCGGCCACAAGGTCGAAAAGGCGGTCATCACCGTTCCCGCGTATTTCAACGATTCGCAGCGCCAGGCCACGAAGGACGCCGGCCGCATCGCCGGGCTCGACGTGCTGCGCATCATCAACGAGCCCACGGCCGCGGCACTCGCGTACGGACTCGATAAGAAGAAGGACGAAAAGGTCGCCGTGTTCGATCTCGGCGGTGGCACCTACGACATCTCCGTGCTCGAGCTCTACGACGTGGAAGGCTCCCGCCAGTTCGAGGTGAAGTCCACCAATGGTGACACGCACCTTGGCGGCGACGACTTCGACCAGCGCGTCATCGACTGGCTCGTCGCCGAGTTCAGGCGCGACCAGGGCATCGACCTCTCGAAGGATCCGATGGCGCTCCAGCGCCTGAAGGAGGCCGGCGAGAAGGCGAAGATGGAGCTGTCCGGCACGCAGCAGACCGACATCAACCTGCCCTTCATCACGGCGGACCAGAGCGGCCCGAAGCACCTGAACTACTCGCTGACGCGGGCGAAGTTCGAGCAGCTGGTGGACGATCTCATCCAGCGCACGATCCCGCCCATGCAGCAGGCGCTCAAGGATGCCGGCATGAAGCCCGAGGAGGTCGATGAGGTGATCCTCGTCGGCGGCTCGACGCGCATTCCGAAGGTGCAGCAGGTCGTGAAGGACTTCTTCAAGAAGGAGCCGCACAAGGGCGTCAACCCGGATGAGGTCGTCGCAATCGGCGCCGCGATCCAGGGCGCGGTGCTCACCGGCGAGCAGAAGGACGTGCTGCTCCTCGACGTGAACCCGCTGTCGCTTGGCATCGAGACGTTGGGCGGCGTGACCACGGTGCTCATTCCGCGGAACACGACCATCCCGACCAAGAAGTCCGAGGTATTCTCGACGGCCGAGGACAACCAGACGACGGTCGAGATCCACGTGCTGCAGGGGGAGCGCGAGCTCGCCTCGGGGAACAAGACCATCGGCAAGTTCCAGCTCACCGGAATTCCGCCGGCACAGCGTGGCACGCCGCAGGTCGAGGTCACGTTCGACATCGACGCGAACGGCATTCTGCACGTGACCGCGAAGGACAAGGCGACCGGAAAGGAGCAGAAGATCCGGATCGAGGCGTCGAGCGGGCTGTCGGAGAACGACATCCAGAAGATGGTGAAGGACGCCGAGCAGCACGCAGATGAGGACAAGAGCAGGCGCGAGGAGATCGACACCCGCAATCGGCTCGACAGCCTGACGTACGAGGTCGAGAAGAATGCGAAGGAGTGGTCCGACAAGTTGAGCGCCGACCTCAAGTCACGGCTGGAAGCAGCGGTCGAGCGGGCCCGCAAGGCGCTCCGCGCGGACGATCTGGGCGAGATCCGCAGCGCCCAGGAGGAGCTGAGCCGTGTTTACAGCGAGGCGGGTCAGTCGTTGTATTCGCAGGGCGAGCAGGAAGCCGGCACCACGGCCACCGACGAGGCGGCGACGGCGAGCGCCCACGCGAACCCGAAGGGCTCGGACAACGTGGTCGACGCAGACTACGAGATTGTGGACGAAGAGAAGAAGTAACATCCATTGAGCACCCGCGCCGCCGGTAACGAAACCTGCCGGCAGCGCGTGGTGTAGTATGGACAACTCTTTACACGGTTGGAATTTGCATGGCGTCTCCAATTTCTACTCGGCTGGCGGTCGGCGTAGCCGCCGTCACCGCATTCATCGGCGGCCTGGTGGTTGCTGCCGGCTTCAATCTCACTCCCTTCGGCTACGCGCAGCAGGCGGGTGGCGGTGCCAAGCCGCCGCAGGCTGCGGTGCAGCAGGTCACTGAGGCGAGCAACGCGTTCGTCGCGATCGCCGAGCATGTCACGCCCGCTGTCGTATCCATTCAGATGGAACGGCAGGCGCGTCCGGTGAAGGTGCCGCGCGGAGGACAGCAGGTTCCTCCCGGCATGGAAGATTTCTTCAAACAATTCGATCCTCGGCAACAGCAGCAGCAGCCGATGGAAGGAAGCGGATCCGGCTTCCTCGTGACGCAGGACGGATACATCCTCACGAACAACCACGTCGTCGCGGAGGCTGACAAGCTGACGGTGACGCTGCTCGATAAGCGCGTGTTCAAGGCAAAGGTGATCGGCCGCGATCCGACGACGGACATTGCGGTGATCAAGATCGACGGCACCGGCTTCCCGACGATCAGCCTGGGCGAGGACGACAAGTCTCGTGTTGGCGAGTGGGTGCTGGCAGTCGGCAATCCGCTCGGCCTCGACTTCACGGTCACGGCAGGGATCATCAGCGCGAAGGGGCGCAGCGGCCAGCTTCGCAATCTCTATCAGAGCCAGTACGCGATCGTCGACTACATCCAGACGGACGCCGCGATCAACCCGGGCAATTCGGGCGGACCGCTCGTCAACAGTCACGGCGACGTGATCGGCGTGAACAGCGCGATCGCGAGCGGAACGGGCTACTACTCGGGCTACGGCTTCGCGATTCCGATCTCGCTCGCGAAGACGGTCATGAACGATCTCATTCAGTACGGCCGCGTGCGTCGTGCCATTCTGGGCGTCTCGATCAGCGATCTGCGTCCGGAAGACGCGCAGGCAGCTGGGCTCAAGGAGATTCGTGGCGCGTTGGTTGGCGGCGGAACGCCGGGCCAGTCGAGCCCCGCGGAGAAGGCGGGAATCGAAGCTGGTGACGTCATCGTCGCGATCGACGGAGCTCCGGTGGATCGCGTGGCGCAGCTGCAGCGAATCGTCCGCGTGCACAAGCCGGGTGAGTCGGTGAGCGTGGATGTCATGCGCTATGGCCAGAAGCACACGTACAAGGTGAAGCTCGCCGAGGCTCCGAGTGAGTCGCAGCTGGCGAGTGCGGACGACTCGAGTGACAGCCCCGACAGCACAACGGCGAAGCCGGCGAGCTACGACAAGCTCGGCATCTCGGTCGAGCCGATGACCACCGATCGCGCGAGCCGCGCGGAGGTGTCGGACGCGCAGCGCGGGCTGGTGGTGATGAGCGTTGACGCGCTCGGACCTTCGTACCAGAAGCTGTTCGCCGAGTCGGATGTGATCGTGCGGGTGCTGAACCCGATGCCGCATGCGATTCGGACGGTGTCCGATCTGGACAGCTCGATCTCGCGACTCAAGAGCGGCGACGTCGTGAGCCTGCTTGTATACAACACCCAACAGAAGCATTCGCGCGTGGTCAATCTGCGAATCGGCGGATAGGTCGCGGGGAGTGAATGCAAAAACGCCCGGTGTGCGAAAGCGCGCCGGGCGTTTTTGCATCGAGTGCGTTCGTTCCTAGTCCAAGCGCGTTTCGGATCGGTCCGGTCCACTCTCGCGCGTGTCCGTATGGACGTAGCGACCGTGCTCCGGAACCGCGATGCGATCGAAGTCCCGTGCGAGAATCTCGAGCGCGTGGAGCATGACCGGTCCGTGCATCGCGTGCCCATGGCCGGTGATGACGAGATAGGGCTCGAGCGCCGCGAGCCGACGCACCGATTCCCGCGCGGAGCTCCAGTCGGGCGTGAAGGGCCTGGGTGGGCCGCGCAGCTCGGGCGTCTGCGTCGCCGCGCCGTACGCCGAATCCTGAGTCGTAATGAATGCGTCGCCGGCGATCAACGCGTGGTCGCGCTCGCGCCAGAGCGAGATGTGGCCGGGCGCGTGTCCCGGCGTGTGGATCCAGCGCCATTCGGGGAGGAAGGGGACGCTCCCGTCTTCAGGCAGCGGCTGCAGGTGCTTGCTTACGTC
>JAQBQC010000562.1 GCA_028287205.1 Gemmatimonadota bacterium | reverse complement strand
GCGACGTCCTCCGGCGCGCCGAGCCGCGCGAGCGGCGTCGTGCGAATCAGCTTCGCCGCATCCTCCTGCGTCCAGTGCTCGGGCAGCAGCACGGCGCCGGGGACGACGGCATTCACCCGTATTTTGGGCGCGAGCTTTCGGGCGAGGGCACGCGTCATCTGCATCACGCCCGCCTTCGAGATGCCATGCGGGATGTACTCCGGCCATGTCTCGAGCGCGGCGAGATCGGCGATGTTGACGATGGCGCCGCCATCGGCCATGTGCCTCGCTGCGGCCTGCGAGCAGAAGAAGGGCGACTTGAGATTGAGCGCCATGATGTCATCCCACTCGTCGGGCGTGACGCTGTCGAACGGTGTGCGGTGCATCTCGGCCGCGGAGTTGACGAGCACGTCCAGCGTCTTGCCGCGCTCGGCTACGCTGTCGATCAGGCGTGCGCACGCGGCCGCGTCGCGGAGGTCGGCCGAGATCGTCCAGGCATCCGGTGCACCGGCGTCGCGCGCCAGCCGCACGGTCTCCTCGGCCTCGTTCGCTGAGGCGTTGTAGTGCACGGCGATGCGCATCTGCTTCGCCGCGAGCGCCAGCGCGATCGCGCGCCCGACCCGGCGGCCCGCGCCGGTGACGAGCGCGACGCGACCGCCGAGCTGCATGCTACTCCTCGAGCGCGGCGATGACCTCGCCGGGCGGCGGCGCGCCTCGCGTGGCGAAGCGGATGGTTCCGTCCCGCCCGATGCCGATCACGGAGCGCTGGATCTTTTTTCCGTCGTCCTTCACCGCACCGTACGCTGCGGCAATCGCACTGTCGCTGTCGACGAGGAGGGGAAAGTTGAACTCGAACTTCGCGACGTACTTCGCGTGGCTCGCGATCCCCGCCGGGTTCACTCCGAACGGCTGAATGCCGGCATCACGAAATGCAGCGAGATCGTCGCGCACGGCGCACAGCTGCCTGTTGCAACCGGGCGTGTCATCGCCGGGATAGAAGAAGAGTGCAACGGCGCCGTTCGTGAGCAGCTCGCGCAGTGACACGGGCGAGCCATCGTTCGCTGTCGCCGAAAAGTCTGGCGCCATCGAGCCGATCGCCGGGAGCGCGGTGCTCACGCGGGCTGCTCCGTGCGCTGCCGCACGCGCTCGTCCTGTCGCTCGAGCCAATCGGCCGGAACCTTCATGCTCCCCAGCGCGCGATAGCCTTCGGGCGAGCCGTGCCAGTCCGAGCCGCCGCTCGGAACGAGCCCGAGCTCGTCGGTGAGCGCTGCGAGGCGCGCAATCTCATCCGCCGTGTGACTCGGGTGTCGTACCTCTACCGCATCGAGTCCGTGCGACGCGAGCTCCTCGAGCACCGAACGAGATGCGGCGCCGCCGGGATGCGCATACACGGCGAGACCGCCGGCATCGTGGATCAGGCGTGCCGCCTCCTCGAAGGTGACCGTCCGCTTCTCGATGCAAGCGGGCTTCCCGTTGCCGAGCCAGCGGTCGAAGGCGTCACGAAAATCGCGCGCCCATCCGCCGGCGACGAGCGCCTTCGCGACGTGCGGCCGGCCGACGGCGCCCTCGCCCGCGGCGGCAAAGACGGCCTCCAGCGTGACCGGGACGCCCAGTGAGTTGAGCCGCTCGACGGTGAGCTTCGCGCGCTGGCGCCGCGTCTCCTTGAGCTCGTCGAGCGCCGCGGCGATGTGCTCCGGATGCGCGAGATGCAGCCCCAGCACGTGGATCTCATCGCCCTCATCCACCGCACTGAGCTCGACGCCGGCGATCACGCGCACACCGAGCGACGCGCCTGCTGCCTGCGCCGCGGCGACTCCGTCGACCGTGTCGTGATCGGTGAGAGCGATGGCTGAGAGGCCCGCGCGCTGCGCAGCGGCTACGACATCGGCGGGAGCGACCGCACCATCGGACGCAGTCGAGTGCATGTGGAGATCCACGTAACGCTGCTGCGGCGCCTCGGGATTGCCACCACCCTCGCTCACGCCCGGTAGCCCCGCTCCGGCGACGTGATGCCTGGCTGCGACTGCGCGAAGAGGCGCGCGAGATCATCGGCGCCGAGCTCGGCGAGGGACTGCTCGCGCCAACGCGCACCCATCGGCGAGTAGCGCGTGACTCGAGTCTCATGAGGCGTCACATCGCGCCGCGTGAAGACGAGAGAGAACTCATCACGGTCATTCGGCGTGACGCGGCCGGAGGGTGACACTTCCCACGTGTGGCCACCGATCACGACGGTGCGAACTGGCATCAGCTGCTCTCCACTTCACGATAGATTCGCGCCGAGTCCACGATGTGGTCCGGTGCACCGGCGAGCGCGCCTTCGAGCGTCTCGCGATCCGCGGCCTCGACGAACTCGATGACCGCGCCGGGCAGTCCGCTTTCCTCGAACACCCAGAAGCCGCACTTCGCCGTTTCATAGTACGCGCGTCGAGCGCCGAGCCGCGCCATGAACTTCTGTCTGTCGCCGGCGGGAACAATGGATCGTTGCAACGTGAGCCAGCGCGACACGGTCAAATCCCCGTCTCTGGAAAGCTCTCGAGGCTCTTCTTGACGAACGCGAGGAACTCGTCGGCCACTGCGCCGTCGATGATGCGGTGATCGAATGAGATCGAGAAGAACGCGCACGTGCGAATCGCGATGGTGTCCTCACCATCGGGTCCGGTGATCACCTTGGGACGCTTCTCGATCGCCCCGACGCCGAGGATCGCGACCTGCGGCTGGCTGATGATCGGCGTGCCCATAAGGGAGCCGAAGATGCCCGGGTTGGTGATCGTGAACGTGCCGTCCTGCACTTCGCGCGGATCGAGCTTCTTCGCGCGCGCGCGGCCGGCGAGATCGTTGAGCGCGCGCGTGAGGCCGGAGAGCGAAAGGTCGTCCGCCTTCTTGATGACCGGAACGATCAACCCCCAGTCGAGCGCGACGGCGATCCCGATGTTGTACTGCTTGCGATAGATGATGTTGTTGCCGCTCACCGCCGCGTTCATGACGGGGAACTTCTTGAGCCCGTCGACCACCGCGCTGATGATGAACGGGAGATAGCTCAGCTTGAATCCCGTGGCTGCCTCGATGGCGGCGCGCTGTTTCGCGCGGATGCGTGCGACGCGCGTGAGATCGATCTCGAAGAACGAGGTGACGTGCGCGGCGGTGCGACGCGACTGCGTCATGTGCTGCGCGATGCGCTGGCGCATCGGCGTCATCGGCTCGACGAGATCGCCGGGCCACGACTCGGGCGCTGGTCCGTGCGAGTCGGTGCCGGCAGGTGCGTGCATCGAGGGTGGAACAGCGCCGCGCGTGGGTGCGGAGCCCTGCTTGGCGCCGCCGGCGAGATACGGGAGCAGATCCTTCTTGGTGACGCGGCCGGCGATCCCGCTGCCCTGCATGGCCGTGATCTCGAGGCCGTGCTCGGCGGCGATCTTGCGAACGAGCGGTGAGGAGCGCGTACGAAGTCGCTCCTCGAAGCTGTTGCCGTTGCCGGAAGGCGCAGATACGGTGGGGATGGCGGAAGACTGATGCGAGGGCGCGGCGGTAATGGCGCTACCTTCGCTTTTCGGGGGGGGCCCCCCAGCCGCGCTCGCCGCCGGCGCCGCAGCCGCAGGCGCTCCAGCCGGCGCTCCAGCCCCCGCTGTCGCAAATGCCGCCTTGTCCGTCTCCAGGCGCGCAACCACGGTCTGCACCGCAACCGTCTGTCCCTGCTGCACCAGAATCTCGGCGAGAATCCCCGCGGCAGGCGCCGGGATCTCCGCATCCACCTTGTCCGTGGAGATCTCGAAGATCGGCTCGTCGCGCTTCACCTCGTCCCCTACCGCCTTGAGCCATCGCGAGAGCGTACCCTCGGCGATCGACTCCCCCATCTGCGGCATGATCACATCCATCCGAGCCACGGATTATCCTCGCTGTGAATGTCGATGGGCGGAGTCGCTCTGCCACAGCCGCCACACCATGAAGCCGGGCAGGAGCAGCACTCCCACCAGGGAACCGACCTGCAGGTACGGCTCAAAGTTACACGCCGGAAAGCCCTCGGGCGGCGTGCACCGGCTGAAGCCGCCTACGGCCTTTGCCACGGCCACGCCGATCATCCCGCCCGAGAAGTATCCGACGATCGCCAGCGGGAGCGCCACCAGGTATCGCCACCGACTGGGGGGCAGCTCATTCCCGTCCTGCACTCCAGCCATGCTCAATACGCGGCGAGCCGGCGCACGACCGACACGATGTCCGCCACCTGCGGCAGCACGTAGTCTTCCAGTGGCGGCGCGAACGGCAGCGGCACATCGGCGGCAGTGACGCGCAGAATCGGCGCATCGAGCCATTCGAAGGCGTGCTCGTTGATGCGCGCCGCGATCTCGCCGGCGACGCCGCCGGTGCGCGTGTCCTCGTGCACGATGAGCACGCGGTTGGTCTTCTTCACTGTTGCGACGATCGCCTCATCATCCATTGGAAGCAGCGTGCGCAGGTCGAGCACTTCCACGGAGAGCCCGTCCTCCTTCTCGAGCTGCTCGGCGGCCTCGAGCGCCTTCCACACCGTTGCCGCGTACGTGATGATCGAGACGTCCGTCCCTTCGCGTGCGATGCGCGCCTTGCCGATCGGCACGACGTGGTCGCCCTGCGGCATCACTTCCTTGATGCGGCGATAGAGATACTTGTGCTCGAAGAAGAGCACGGGATCGTCATCGCGAATCGCGGCTTTGAGCAATCCCTTGGCGTCCGACGCCGTGGCCGGATAGACGATCTTGAGACCTGGCGTGTGCAGAAACGCGGCCTCGGGATTCTGCGAGTGGAACGGACCACCGCGCACATAGCCGCCCGACGGTCCGCGAATGACCAGCGGGCACGGGAGAAAGGCGCGGTAGCGCGCGGTCGCGATGTAGTTCGTGAGCATGTCGTACGCGCACGAGATGAAGTCGATGAACTGCATCTCGACGACGGGCCGCATGCCCATGTGCGACGCGCCTGCCGCGGCGCCGACGAATCCCGCCTCGGAGATCGGCGTGTCGATGACGCGCTGCTCACCGTACTTCGCCATCAGTCCGTCGGTGACCTTGAACGCGCCGCCGTACGCGCCGATATCCTCGCCCATGCAGAAGACGTTGCTGTCGCGCTCCATCTCTTCGAAGAGCGCTTCGCGAATCGCTTCGAGATACGTGATCTCAGCCATTGAACGTCCCCCATCCCGCAGCTCGCTCGTTTTTCTCGACCGCGGTGCGGACGCCCGCGCGATACCATAGTGGCTCGACACTCGCAGGCTGCGCGT
>JAQBQC010000558.1 GCA_028287205.1 Gemmatimonadota bacterium | reverse complement strand
ATGATCGTGGATGCCGTGGTGGTCGAGCCGTGGGGCGCGCACCCGTCGTACGCACAGGGGCACTACGATCGCGACAACGAGTTCTACGTGGCGTGGGAGAACATCTCGCGCGATCCCGCGACCCTCGCGAGCTATCTGGACGAGTACGTCCTGGGCGTGAAGGATCGCACCGAGTATCTCGCCCTGCATCAGGGACTCACCAAGCGGCTCGCCGCACGCGACATGTACTGCGCGGGAGTGAACTACGGATACTGACGTGAAGTACTCGGCGGAGGAGATGATGCCGGTAGTCTCGGCGCGCGAGCTGCGCGACGGCGAGATCGTGTTCGTGGGGATCGGGCTTCCGAATCTCGCGTGCAACCTCGCGCGCGCGACGCACGCGCCTGGGCTCGTGCTCATCTACGAATCGGGCGCCGTCGGAGCGCTCCCGGAGCGGCTGCCGGTATCCATCGGCGATCCGTCGCTCGTGACGGGATCGCTCATGGTCACGGGGATGGCGGACATCTTCCAGCTCTTTCTGCAGGGCGGGCGCATCGAAGTCGGATTTCTTGGCGGCGCACAGATCGACAAGTACGGCAACATCAACACGACCGTCGTCGGCGACTATGCGAAGCCGAAGGTGCGACTGCCTGGGAGCGGCGGCGCGGCGGAGATCGCGACGCACGCGCAGCGCACCGTGATTATCTCCAGGCTCAGCGCGCGCGCGTTTCCGGAGGCAGTGGACTACATCACGAGCCCTGGCAATCGCTCGAAGGGAAAGTCGCGCAAGGAATGGAAAATGCCGGGGGCGGGTCCGGTGAAGGTCATCACCGATCGCGGAGTGCTGTGCGCATCGGAGGTGGACGGCGAAATGGAGCTCGCCGCGCTCTACCCCGGCGTGGCGACGGAGGACGTGACGTCGCGCGTCGGGTGGACGCTGCGCGTGCGCGAATCTCTCGAGACGGTTGCGCCACCGACCGCGGAAGAGCTGCGGCTGCTCCGCGAAGTGCTCGACCCGGGAAAGCTCTACCTCAAGGGGAGCTGAGTGGCGGCGAGCGCGCTCCGGACGTACTGGCGGGCGAGCCGCGCGCCACGATACAGCTACACGTTTGCGCTCCCGCTGCTCGCGCTCTACGAGCTCCTCGCTGCGACGCTTCCAGCGGGGGAGACGCACGGGGTGCGCAACGGGGCCGACGTCATTCTCAAGTCGCTGTTCTATGCTGCGCTGGGACGATGGGGTCCGCTGGCCTTCGGCGTGCTGCTCGTCGCGATCTTCCTGTGGGGCGCGTGGAAGGATGCGCGCGCGAGCGGTGAGCCGCTGCGCCCCGTGTACTTCGCGGGAATGCTGGGAGAGTCGATAGCGCTGGCGCTGGTGTTCGGCGTGGTGGTGGGCCTCATCACTGCGCGTCTGCTCGGAGGGCTCCACATGCTCGCCCTCTCTCCGATGCAGCAGCTCGATACGCCCACCAGGTTGATGGTGTCGCTCGGCGCGGGGCTGTACGAGGAGCTGCTCTTTCGAGTGATCCTGGTGAGCGGGCTGGCGACCTTCGGCCGAGTGGTCTGCGGCATGACGCCCAGGGTCGCGGGCGCCTTCGCCGTGGTGCTCGGCGCGGTGATCTTCTCCGCCTTTCACTATGTTGGCGCGTACGGCGACGTGTTCACGGTGCAGTCGTTCACGTTCCGGTTGATCGCGGGATTGTTCTTCAGCGCGCTCTATCTGCTTCGCGGCTTCGGCATCGTGGCGTGGACGCACGCGCTGTACGATGTCTTCCTGCTGTTCGCGTGACGGCTTCCAAGGAGATTCTCGTGCGTCGCATTCTGTTCGCCGGCGCAGCTGCGCTCCTGTCGGTCTCGTCGCTCTCCGCGCAGCGCGAGGCGGTGCTGAAGCAGATCAATGTGCCGCACCCGTACTACTTCCGTGAGATGTACCTGCCGCAGCTCACGACCGGTCCGAGCGGCGCCGCGTGGATGCCGGACGGTACGGCGCTCGTGTACTCGATGCGCGGGTCGCTCTGGCGGCAGACGCTCGGCAGCACGGTCGCGACGCAGCTCACGGCCGGTGGTGGCTACGACTACCAGCCTGATGTCTCTCCTGATGGAAGGTGGGTCGCGTTCGACCGCTACGATGGAAACTCGGTCGAGCTCGAGCTGCTCGAGCTGGCGACGGGAAAGGTCGCTCCGCTCACGAGCAATCATGCGGTGAATCTCGAGCCACGCTGGTCGCCGAACGGCTCGCGACTCGCGTTCGTGAGCACATCGTTCGAGGGCCGGTGGCACGTCTACACAATGGATGTCCGCGACGGCCGCGGCGCCGCGCCGCAGCGCATCACCACCGATCGTGACAGCAAGCTCCCGCGCTACTACTACAGCGTGTACGATCACTACTTGTCGCCCACGTGGTCGCCAAACGGGAAGGAGCTGATCCTGATCTCGAATCGCGGGCAGATCTGGGGGACGGGCGGCTTCTGGCGCATGGGCGCGGAGCCGAGCGATTCGATGCGGCAGATCCACTTCGAGGAGACGACGTGGAAGGCGCGCCCCGACTGGTCGCCGGACGGGAAGCGCGTCGTCTACAGCTCGTATGTCGGCACGCAGTACAACCAGCTCTGGCTCATGACGAGCGATGGCGGCGTGCCCTTCGAGCTCACGTACGGGGCGTTCGATGCGACGAGCCCGCGCTGGTCTCGCGATGCGCGGCACATCGCGTACATCTCGAACGAGGGCGGCAACACGTCGCTCTGGGTGCTCGACATGCCGGGTGCGGCGAAGCGCCGCGTCGAGGCACGCACGCTCGAGTTCATCGAGCCGGTTGGCGCGCTGACGATCAGCGTCGTCGACGAGAGTGGGCGTCCGCTCGATGCACGCGTCTCGGTGACGGGAGCGGATGGCCGGAGCTGGGCGCCATCGTCGGCGCTGATGCACGCAGACGATTCGTTCGATCGAGGTGAGCGGCACTTCGAGGTCGGATACTATCACACCTCCGGCACCGCGACGCTCACCGTGCCCGCGGGCGCGACGACGGTGCAGGTGACGCGCGGCCTGGAGTACGCGGTGGCGAGCCACACCGTGCAGGTCTCGACAAATGGCGCCAGGAGCTTGCGCGTCACGATGCGCCGGCTCGTCAACCTGCCTGCCGATGGCTGGTACAGCGGCGATCTCCACGTGCACATGAACTACGGAGGAAGCTACCGGACCGTTCCGAAGCAGCTCGCGTTCATGGCGCGCGCGGAAGATCTGCACGTGATCGAAGAGCTGATCGTGAACAAGGAGCAGCGCGTGCCGGACATCTCCTACTTCGGCAACGGCCGCCCCGATGCGGTGTCGACGCCCACGACGCTCATCGTGCACGGACAGGAATTTCACACGAGCTACTGGGGACACAGTGGCCTGCTCGGGCTGACGAAGAACATCATCCTCCCCGGCTACGCCGCGTACGCGAACACCCCGGCGGGGAGCCTCTATCCCGCGAATGCCAACGTCTTCGATCTGGGACACGCGCAGGGTGCGCTCACGGGCTACGTGCATCCGTTCGACGAGATGCCGAATCCCGAGGACACGGTGTCGCGCGTCTCGAGCGAGCTGCCCGTGGACGTCGCGCTCGGCAAGGTCGACTACATGGAGATCCTCGGTTTCAGCGACCATCGCTCGACCGCCGCCGTGTGGTACCGGCTGCTCAATTGCGGATTCAGAATTCCTGCGGGCGCGGGCACGGATGCGATGACCAACTACGCATCGCTGCGCGGGCCCGTGGGAATGAACCGCGTGTACGTGCACAGCGGCGCGAAGCTCGATCACGCGAGCTACATGCGCGCGATCAAGGCGGGACACACGTTCGCGACGAACGGCCCGCTGCTGTCGCTCGCGGTCAACGGCAAGGAGCCCGGCGACGAAATCGCGTTCCCGCTCGGCAGCCACACGATCAGCGTGCGCGCGGCGATGCACTCGATCGTGCCGGTGGAGCACCTCGAGCTCGTGCAGAACGGCAAGGTCGTGTCGACAGTGCCGTTGTCGGCGGACGGGAAGAGCGCGTCTGCGACCGTGAGGGTGCCGGTGGAGCGAAGCGGATGGATCACGCTGCGCGCATGGAGCGAGCACGCCACGCCGCCGGTGCTCGACATCTATCCATTCGCCACCACGAGTCCGGTGTACCTCACGATCGCCGGGATTCCCCCGCGGTCACCCGACGATGCGCGCTTCTTCATCGATTGGGTGGAACGCCTGCGCGAGGGCGCAGAGCGGCACGCCGGCTACAACAGTGCGGCGGAGAAGGCCTCGGTGCTGGATCTCATTGCCCGCGCGCGCGCGGAATTCGAGAAGCGCGCGTACGAGATCGCCGTGTCGCGATAGCAGCTACGGAGGCGGAGGCGCAGAAACGTCGCGCTCCCGCATGCCGCCACCCGGGCGGCAGTCGGCGACGTGCGTGGCGTAGCGAGCGGTCACGATCGAGCGCGCGCATTTGGGACAACGTCGGCAGCATTCGAGCACGTGCATGACGACGGCACCGGCGCGGTGACACGCGCAGCGGCATTCATCAGTG
>JAQBQC010000551.1 GCA_028287205.1 Gemmatimonadota bacterium | reverse complement strand
GTATGTATGGACGATTCAGAAGAGCGTCGGTTGTCCCGGAACTGTGGCTGGCGGTGAAAATCCGAAGTGGCGATACGCCTGGTGCGTTGCCATGCGGCCGCGCGGGGTGCGCTGCAGGAAGCCGTTCTGCACGAGGAAGGGCTCGTACACCTCCTCGATCGTTAGCTCATCCTCACCGATCGCCGCGGCGATGGTCTTCACGCCCACCGGCCCGCCATCGAACTTCTCGATGATGGTCTTGATGATCCGCGCATCCATGTCATCGAGCCCGAACTGGTCGACGTCGAGCATCGCGAGCGCCGCATCCGCGAGATCGCGCGTGATGCGGCCGTCTCCCTTCACCTGCGCGTAGTCGCGCACGCGGCGCAGCAGCCGGTTGGCGACGCGCGGCGTGCCGCGAGAGCGGCGCGCGAGCTCCATCGCGCCGCCTTCATCGATGTCGACCTTCATCACCTCGGCCGATCGGATCACGATTTGCTCGAGATCCTCCATCGGATAGAAGTTGAGGCGCAGCGGGATGCCGAAGCGCGCGCGCATGGGCGACGTGAGCATGCCGAAGCGCGTCGTGGCGCCGATGAGCGTGAACGGCTCGATCGGCATCGTGATGGTCTGCGCCTTGGGCCCATCACTCAGACGGATCTCGATCTTGTAGTCCTCCATCGCGGGATACAGAAACTCCTCGATGATCGGACGCATGCGATGGATCTCGTCGATGAAGAGGATGTCGCGGGCGCGCAGGTTGGTGAGCGTGCCCACGAGATCACCCGGCTTCTCGAGCGCAGGGCCGGAGGTGGTATGGATGTTGACGCCCAGCTCGCGACCGATGAGCTCCGCCAGGGTCGTCTTGCCGAGCCCGGGGGGACCGTAGAAGAGCGTGTGATCGAGCGACTCGTTCCGCGCGCGCGCGGCCTCGATGTAGATCGCGAGCGAGTCCTTCACCTTCTGCTGACCGATGAACTCGGCCAGCCGCTGCGGACGGAGCGACAGCTCGACCACCGATTCTTCGGCGATGACTTCCGGGGTCGTGATCTCTGCGCGGGACATCGTCTGGGTCACACTCTGGCCTGAATGAAGTCTTGATCGATGATGCTGACTGTAAAATCTACGCGGGCATTCATGTGGAGTACATCAAGAATAAGCAGATCGTGCACTTCCTCGAGCGTCCGCTCGTCGCGCTTCGTAGTTGTCCGTCAGTGACCGTTCAATCCGTTTGTGTGCGTATAATCAAACTGTAGTGCTTGCATTGCGTGTTGTCGAACCAGTTGCGCCGCTGCCGCCCAGGCAGGCACTAACAGTGAGACACGGACACAAACGGATTGAACGGACATAAACGGATAAAAGCACTAGAGGACGACGAACCTCGGGCTCACGAGGCTAGACGAGCGACCGCAACGACGCCAAGCGCTCTCCAGCGGCGACCAGCGTTTCGTGCTTCTTGCAGAAGGCGAAGCGAACGAGCTTGCTTCCGCCATCTCCGGCGCGAAAGAAGCTCGAGCCGGGCACCGGTGCTACTCCGACGTCGCGCGTGAGCCACTTCGCGAACTCGACGTCGCCGAGATCGCTCAGCTGCGAGAAGTCCGCGAGCACGTAGTAGGCGCCTTCGGGAACGGTGAAGGTGAATCCGCCCTCGCGCAGCGCGTCGCACATGATGTCGCGGCGCGCTCGATACTCGAGCGAAAGGTGGTTGTAGTAGTCCGCGTCGAAGGCCATCCCGATCGCGCCAGCCTCCTGCAGCGGCGCTGGAGCGCCCACCGTGAGGAAGTCGTGCACCTTCCGGATCGCCACCGACTCCGCTTCCGGAGCGATCGCGTATCCGAGTCGCCAGCCGGTGCAGCTGAAGGTTTTCGAGAGGCCGGAAATCGTGATCGTGCGTTCCGCCATCCCGGGCCACGTCGCGAGCGCGTGATGATCGCCGGCGTAGCGAATGTGCTCGTAGATCTCGTCCGTGAATGCATATACATCGTGCTTCACGCAGAGTTCCGCGATCAGCGAGATCTCATCGCGCGTGAACACACGCCCGGTGGGATTGTGCGGCGTGTTGACGATGATCGCCTTCGTTTTGCTCGTGAACGCCGCGCGCAGCTTGTCCGCATCGATCGTCCAGCCGGGCTGCGTGAGCGGTACAAACACCGGCGTCGCTTCGGCGAGAATCGCGTCCGGTCCGTAATTCTCGTAGTACGGCTCGAACACGATCACCTCGTCGCCAGGATTGACGAGCGCGAGGAACACAGCGGCCATCGCTTCCGTCGCACCGCAGGTGACGGTGACGTTGCGCTCCGAATCGACATCCATTCCATACCAGCGCCGGTATTTCCCGGCGATCGCGAGCCGCAGTGAGGGCGTGCCCCACGTGATCGCGTACTGGTTGATGTCGGCCTGGATCGCGGTGCAGGCCGCGTCCTTGAGAGGTTGGGGCATCGGGAAGTCGGGCATTCCCTGGGCGAGATTGAGGGCGCCATGCTCGTTGGCAATGCGCGTCATCTCACGGATCACCGATTCGGTGAACGTGTTGGTACGGCGGGCTGTGGGCATGATCGAAATTGCGCGCGCTACCCGATCAATGCAACCACGTTCGGGCGTTGGCGAAAATTCGGCTCAGCGCCCGCCGATCTTCGCGAGCGCCGAGCGAATGAGCTCCGGCGCGGAGAGCTTCGTGGGCCCGGTGTCGAGCACCGAGCGCACCGCCTT
>JAQBQC010000549.1 GCA_028287205.1 Gemmatimonadota bacterium | reverse complement strand
CGCGAGGAGCGCCCGTCCGATAAACTGCATTCTTATAGCCTCCAGTACCGTGCCTGTGTGCTTTCCGAGCTCCGCAACCCGCGGAGATTGGGAATCTATGTGCCCCCACGGGGAAATTGCAAACGAGGGGCCCGCGTCTCTCGGAGCGTGCTGGTTGACGCGTTCGAGTGTCTCCGATACCTTCCTTTCCATGCCCACGTTCGCTCGGCGCCATCACACGCATCACCACGGCCTCACGGGTCGGGGCGTCGCGTGCTTGCCAGGGTGATCATTTAACCCGTAAGCGAACCGGCGTCTTCGGCCCGTCCATGCTCGGACGGGCCTTTTTTGTGTCATCCGGAGTCGAAATGACAAACGAAATGTCTGTGCTGGAGGGCGAGGAATGCTGAGAGTGGCGTTGCCGAACAAGGGTCGACTGGCCGAGGATGTGCGCGAGCTCTTCGGCGATGCCGGGCTCGAGGTGCGCGCGCGAGGCGAGCGTGCGCTCGTCGCGTCGCTGGGCGGCGAGTTCGAAGCCATCCTGGTGCGCGCAAAGGATATTCCCGAGTTCGTGGCCGATGGGGCGGCGGACGTCGGCGTAACGGGATGGGATCTCGTCTGCGAGTCGCAGCGTGAGCTCGGCATGTTGCTCGACCTCGAGTTCGGAGGGTGCCGGCTCGTCGTGGCTGCGCGCGATGACAGCGGGATAGCGACGATGAGCGACCTGGTGGGCTCGCCGCGTGTCGCGACGGTGTTTCCGCATCTCGCGCATCAGTTCTTCGAGAAAGCAGGGAAGACGGTGACGATCGTCCCCGTCTCGGGAGCAACGGAGATCGCTCCGCATTTGGGAATCGCGGACATCATCGTGGATCTGACGTCTTCGGGATCGACGCTTCGCGTGCACCAGCTCCACGAGGTGGCGACGGTGCTCGAGTCGAGCGCCCGCCTGATCTGCTCGCCAACTCCCACGGCGCAAGCTGCGCGCTCCGCCGATGAGCTCGCAGAGGCACTGTCGAGCGTGCTTCGGGCGCGTGACAAGCGATACGTCATGGCCAATGTGCCGCGCGAATCGTTGGAGAGCGCGCGGCGGGTGATGCCCGGAGTGAATGGCCCGACGGTGATCGACATCCTCGATGGGGGCACGTATGTGGCCGTCCACGCAGTAGTTGCGCAGTCCGCGATCTATCGGACCGTGGCCGACCTCAAGGCGCTGGGAGCGCAGGGCATCCTTGTGACGCGCATTGAAAGGTTAATGCCGTGAGCGAGCTCTTCCGTTGGCGGGGAAGTCTTTCGGACCTGACAGCCGCAGATAAGGTCGAGCTCGCTGATCGCTCTACGTCGGCGAACACTGTCGTACGAAATCGTACGGCCGCCATCATCCAGCAGGTACGTAATCAGGGTGACGCCGCGCTCCTTTCACTCGCTGCTGAGTTCGACGGGGCTACGCTGCGCGCGCTGGAGGTGCCCCGTGAGCTGCGCGTGCAGGCGCTTTCGGGGCTCGAGCCAACGGTCCGCCACTCGCTCGAGCGTGCAGCCGGCAACATCGAGGTCGTGCACCGCACCTTTCTGCCGCTTGCCGCCGAGGTCGAGGTACAGCCGGGCGTGCTCGTGGGCCGCCGGCCCGACCCACTCGATTCCGTCGGCGTCTACGCGCCCGGTGGCCGAGCTGCGTATCCGAGCAGTGTGCTGATGGGTGCCATACCCGCGCGCGTCGCGGGAGTACCACGCGTGATTCTGTGCTCGCCGCCGGGCCCCGACGGCGCTCCCTCCGCGATCGTGCTCGCCGCCGCGGAGATCGCGGGAGTGGACGAGGTCTATGCGATCGGCGGCGCCGGCGCGATCGCGGCTATGGCGTACGGCACGCAGTCGATCGCGTCCGTTCGCCGCATCGTCGGACCGGGGAATGCCTACGTCGCGGAGGCGAAGCTTCAGGTCTCGGGAATCACGAGCATCGATTCGCCGGCGGGACCGAGCGAGCTGCTGGTCATCGCCGATGATTCGGCAAGCGCCGAATCCGTGGCGAAGGAGATGCTCGCGCAGGCGGAGCACGACCCGCGCGCTGCGGTCGTCGCGATCGCGCTCAACGAGTCGGTCGCAGCCGCGATCGGAATGGCTCTCGAATCAATGCTCGCGATCGAGCCACGCCGCGCGATCATCGCCGAATCGCTCGCAACGCGCGGCGCTCTACTCTGGGATGCATCGCTCGAGCGCGCGATCGCATTCGCGAACGAGTACGCGCCCGAACATCTGATGCTCGCGTTGCGCGATCCCGACGTGGCCCTCGAGCGCATTCGCAACGCCGGCACTGTGTTCCTCGGCGCTACCAGCTCCGTTGCTTTCGGCGACTACATGACGGGCGCGAACCATGTGCTGCCCACGGGCGGGCTCGCGCGCTCGTACTCGGGGCTGTCTACGCTCGACTTCGTGCGCTGGACAACCTATCAGCGCGTGTCGCCCGCTGCCGCATCCGATCTCGCCGCGAGCGTCGCGACGCTGGCCGCGGCGGAGGGACTGCCGGCGCATGCGGCGGCGGCGCGAGGCGCAGGGAGTGATGGCGCGCGCGCGGGGAAGGGAAGTGGTGAGGGGGGTGGCGAGCGTGCACCGCGCTCGACCCCGCGTGCGCGCGCGACGTTTCGCGATCTCTCGCTCTACGAGCCGAATCGTGCGCCCTGCGCGCTCGACCTCAGCGACAACACGAATCGCTGGGGAGCACCGCCATCGGCCGAGCACGCGCTGCGGAACGTTGGTGCAGAGAGGGTCACGCGATACCCGTCGGTCTACACACCCGAGCTCAAGGTCGCGCTCGCGGAATACGCCGGCGTTCGGGCGGAGGAGATCGCGACCGGCTGCGGATCCGATGACATTCTCGACTCCGCGATCCGCGCGTTCGCCGAGCCGGGCGACAAGCTGGCGTATCCGGATCCGACCTTCGGGATGCTACCGATCTGGGCGCAGATGAACGGGCTCGTCGCCGTGCCCGTGGCGACACCGGATCCGCACTCTGTGAACATCGACGCGCTGCTCGCCACGCGCGCGCGCATCATCTATCTCTGCTCGCCCAACAATCCCACCGGAGTCGCGCTCCCGCGCGCGGGAATCATGCGCCTCCTCGAGCACGCCGCCGGCATCGTCGTACTCGACGAGGCGTACGCGGAGTTCGCGGGCGATGGATGGCTTGCAGAAGCGCCGCGCCACCCGACGCTCATCGTCACGCGCACGATGTCGAAGGCATTCGGGCTTGCCGGTCTGCGCATTGGCTACGCCGCGGCGGCGGCATCGACGATTACGCAGATAGAAAAAGCGCGCGGTCCCTACATGACCAGCGGAGTTGCGGAGCGCGCGGCGCTCGCAGCCCTTCGCGACGATCGCGAATGGGTTCGTACGCATGTCGCGGCAGCGAAGGAGAGTCGCACCCGTTTCAGAGCGGCGCTCGCCGCAGCGGGGATTCCATCGTTACCGTCCGATGCGAACTTCGTACTCGTCCCGGTGGCGGATGCCGCTGCTGTGGCGGGACACATGCGTGCCGCCGGCGTTGCGGTGCGGCCGTTCCAGAGGCTGTGTGGCATTGGCGACGGCGTGCGCATCACAGTCGCGCCGTGGCCGATGATGGACACCGCGCTTCAGGCGCTTCGCAACGCGGTGCAACCGTGAGGGTGAGCGTGTTCGACTACGGGGCAGGGAATCTCCACTCGTTGATCAAGACACTCGAGCACGACGGCGCGCGCGTCGAGATCGAGACCGATCCGTCGCACGCCGCGCGCACGGATGCGCTCGTGCTCCCCGGCGTCGGAGCGTTCGGGCATGCGGCGTCGCGCATGGCAAGCGGGCTCGCCGATATGCGCAGCGCGTTGCGCGATGGACTTCCATGCCTTGGCATCTGCCTGGGAATGCAGCTCCTTTTCGATGGCAGTGATGAAGGCGCGGGCGCTGGACTCGGCATCTTCCCAGGTCGCGTGCGTCGACTCGAAGGAGGCCGCGTTCCGCAGATCGGCTGGAACACCATCGAGAATGGCGATGATCCGCTGCTCGACGCCGCGCCACTCGCCACCGCGTATTACGCGAACAGCTACGTCTGTCGGCCGGATGATGACAGCTGCGTGCACGCGTGGAGCACGCACGGAATCGCTCGGTTCCCCGCGCTCGTGCGCGAGGGACGGACCGTGGGCGTGCAATTCCACCCGGAAAAGAGCTCCGCACCCGGTGTCGAGCTCGTGCGCGCATTTCTACGCGAGGCGGCGCAATGATCGCGATCCCCGCGGTGGATCTGCGCGAGGGTGCGTGCGTGCAGCTCGTTGGCGGCTCGTACGCGAACGAGCCGGTGCGGCTCGACAATCCTCTCGAGGTCGCGCGCACATGGGCACGTTCCGGCTTTCATCGGCTGCACGTTGTCGATCTCGACGCGGCAACCGGACGCGGGGACAACGCCTCGATCGTGCGAGACATTCTCGGCGAAGTCCCCGCAGCCATACAGGTGGGCGGCGGCATTCGGAGTGGCGATACGATCGAGCGTCTGCTCCAGGAAGGCGCGTCGTGGATCGTGCTCGGCACACGTGCGCTCGAGGAGCCCGAGTGGCTCGCCGGCACCGCGTCATCGTTCCCGGGTCAGCTGATCGTCGCGGCGGATGTCCGAGAGCGGCAGATCGTGACGCGCGGATGGGCGCGCACGCTGTCGCGCACGGTGCTCGATGTCGTCGAGCAGCTGAACGACATCCCGCTCGGCGGCGTTCTCGTCACCGCCGTGCATCGCGAGGGACAGCTCGCGGGCACGGATCTCTTTCTCATGGAGGATGTTGCCGAGCTGTCGGTGCATCCGGTGATCGCGTCGGGCGGCATCTCGAGCCTCAATGACCTCCGCGAGCTCGCCGATCGCGGCATCGCCGCCGCGGTGATCGGAATGGCACTCTACACGGGCGCCCTCGATGCGCGATCGGTGGCCGAGGAGTTTGCAACATGACACAGGAGCATGGCACATGACGATCGTCGTTCGGGACACGCGAGAGACTCAGATTCGCGTCGAGGTGGTGCCCGGATCCGGCGTGTCGAAGATCGATACGACGATTCCGTTTCTCGACCACATGCTCGTGACGCTGGCGCGCTACGCGTCGTTCGATCTCACGCTGACTGCGCGCGGCGATCTGCGTCATCATTTGATCGAGGACGTCGCCATCGCCCTCGGTGCCGCGATCGCGGCGCTGGTGCCTCCGCGCGCCGCGCGATACGGCGATCGCTTCATCCCGATGGACGACGCGCTGGTACACGTCGCGATCGATCTCGGCGGACGACCGTACTATCTGGGCCCGCTGCCCAGCGATCTCTACGATCACTGGTTTCGCTCCTTCAGCGACAACGCGCTCGCGACGGTGCACGTGCGCGTACTTCGTGGGCGCGACAGACATCATGTAGTCGAGGCAGCATTCAAGGCGCTCGGCGCATCGCTTCGGCAGGCGCTGGTCGCGGACAGCGCAACGGGCGTTTTCAGCACCAAAGGCGCCGTCGGCCTCGAGGTGAAGTGATGCTCGCTCGTCGCGTGGTGGTCTGTCTCGACGTGCAGGGCGCGCGTGTGGTGAAGGGCGAGCAGTTCGTCCATCTCCGCGACGTTGGCGATCCTGTGGAGCTTGCGACACGATACGAGCGCGAGGGTGCGGACGAGATCGTCTTTCTCGACATCTCCGCCACGGCCGATGATCGCGCAACGCTGCTCGATGTCGCGCGCCGAACTGCGGAGCGATTGTTCATTCCGCTCACGCTCGGCGGCGGCATTCGGTCCGCTGACGATGTGTCGCTCGCGCTTCGCGCCGGCGCGGACAAGGTGAGCATCAACAGCGCCGCGGTGAGTCGTCCCGCGGTGCTCGAGGAGTCGGCGGCGCGATTCGGTTCGCAATGTGTCGTCGCGAGCATCGATGCAAAACGCGACGGCGACAGCTGGCGCGTGTACACGAGGGGCGGCCGCACGCGCACGGAGCTCGATGCAGTGGAGTGGGCGCGTGAATGCGTCGCGCACGGTGCGGGTGAGATCCTGCTGACGAGCATCGACCGTGACGGCACGCGCACGGGCTACGATCTGGAGCTCACGCGTGCCGTGGTGGCGGCGGTCGACGTTCCGGTGGTCGCCTCGGGCGGCGCCGGATCGGCAAGCGACGTCCGCGAGGTGCTCGACGCGGGGCGCGCCGATGCCGCGCTCGTCGCAGGGATCCTGCACGACCAAGCGACCACGGTACGTGCCATCAAGCAACTGCTCGCCTCGTCCGGGCTTCCCGTGCGCGCCGTAGCATGAGCGAATCGCCCGAGTCGCTCGTTTCGGCCGTGGAGCAAGTCGCCCGCGTCGCCGGCGATATTGCCCTCGGCTACTACAGGTCTTCGCTCGTGATCGAGTCGAAGGCCGATGGCTCCCCCGTCACGATCGCGGACCGGAGCGCCGAGCAGGCTGCCCGCAGCTGGATCGAGAGCCGTTTTCCGAACGACGGCATTCTGGGCGAGGAGCTCGGCATCGCCCGCCCCGGTGCCCGGCGCCGCTGGATTCTCGACCCCATCGATGGCACGAAAACGTTCGTTCGAGGCGTGCCGCTGTGGGGAACGCTCGTCGCCCTGTGCGAGGGCGACGACGTACTCGCGGGCGCGGCGTACTTTCCGGCCCTCGGAGAGATACTCGCTGCTGCTCGCGGCGCCGGATGCTGGTGGAACGGAATCGCATGTCGCGTCTCCTCGCGTGCAACTTTGAGCGAGGCTACCGTATTGACCACCGACGAGCGCTTTGCGGGCGACCCGGAGCATCTGGCAGGTTGGCGCAACCTCACCAGCCAGGCCGCAGTGAGCCGAAGCTGGGGTGACTGCTATGGCTATCTGCTAGTCGCTACAGGGAGGGCTGAGGTGATGGTCGACGGAGTCGTCTCGCCATGGGATGCCGCGGCTCTCATGCCCATCGTGGAAGAAGCAGGCGGGATATTTACCGATTGGAAGGGGACGCGCACTGCGTTCGGAGGGAGCGCCGTGGCGACCAATCAGGGTGTCGCCGCTGAATCACGGATGCTCCTCGGCACCGGCATCACGAGGGATGCACATGCTTGATCTGTCCGGTCTGGACTACGACAAGAACGGCGGCCTCATCACCGTCGTGACACAGGATGCGGCCAACGGGATGGT
>JAQBQC010000529.1 GCA_028287205.1 Gemmatimonadota bacterium | reverse complement strand
CCGACTCGTGCACGATCTCGCCGAGTCCGAAGAACTGCTGGAAGCTCATGATCAGCGGGCGCCACTTCTCCGGATCGATGCGATCGTCGTGGCCGGTCATTCGGATCGATGCATCGACGTGGATGCGTACGATTCTGAGCTCGAGCGACACGAGCGCGCCGCGGCGATCATCGTCGCGCACGGCCAACGGATGCACGGATTCCAGCGTGGCCTCGAGATGCACCGGACACTCGAGGACGCGCGGCGGCGACACGCAATCGGACGGGAGCGCGGTCAGCCCCGCTACGCCGAACTTGTCGGCCACGTGCCGGTAGCCCATCGCGATCTTGTGCGGCGGAACGGGATCGCTTCCCGTCGTGCGCGCGAGGCGGTTCACGGCGCCCACCTCCTTCACCGAAGGGAGATTGAGCACGCACTCGCCCGTGCGCTGGATGTTGAGTGGCGTCTGTGAGCGCGCGCCGAAGCCGAGCATGCACGAGTGGCCAAGCCACCAGGCGCTCGACATGGGCGCGAGATTGGACGATCCGTCCGGGTTCGTGGAGCTCACCAGAACGACGGGAGTGCCGAAGTAGAGAATCGCGGGATCGATGACGGTGTGCATGGAGATCGATGGCTCGGGTGAAGCGCGTGAGCCGCTCGCATGCGGAGGGCTCGCTTACACCACCGAGTCTATTGCACGCGGAGCCGTGTGGCTTCCCGAATGTTGCGGTCAAACTCGGCGCTCATCCGACCGGCTTGCCCACTTCGAGCGCGTCGTACCGCTTCAGCCGGTAGATCGCGGCGGCGAGAACCCAGCTCGCGATGAAGACCGCGATGATCAGGTAGCCGATGCTGCCGAAATTCCTGTTCAGCGCGGCGACGGCGCTCCAGAATCCGCCGGTTGCATGCATCCGCTCTCCCACGAGCCCGAGCGCCTCGATGCCGCCGACCAACAGCGCGACGATCACCGAGACGAACGTGATCGTCATGTTGTAATAGAGCTTTCGAATCGGCTTCACGAACGCCCAGCCGTACGCGCTCGCCATCATCACGCTATCCGCCGTGTCGACGAGCGACATCCCGACCGTGAACAGCGCGGGGAAGACGAGGATCGACCAGATCGACATTCCCTTCGACGCTTCCGCCGCCGAGATGCCGAGCAATCCGATCTCCGTCGCGGTGTCGAAGCCGAGTCCGAAGAGAAAGCCCAGCGGGTACATGTGCCAGCTCTTGCGGATCATTCCGAAGAGCGGGCGAAAAACGCGCGCGAGGACGCCTCCGCCGCTCAGGAGCACGTCGAGATCATCGTGCTCGAACGCGCCGCCGGTGCGCACGCGATGAAACGTGCGGTACACGGACATCAGGACGAACCCGTTCATCACCGCGATCGCAAGCAGGAAGAGCGCGGACACGATCGTACCGATCATGCTGCCGATCGCGTGAAATGCGGCGAACTGCCGCGTGAGTGCGGTCGCCGTCACCGCAATCGCCGTCGATGCGAGCACAACGACAGTGGAATGGCCGAGTGAGAAGAAGAAGCCCACTCCAATCGGCCGTTTGCCGTCGTGCATCAGCTTGCGAGTGACGTTGTCGATGGCCGCGATGTGGTCGGCATCGATCGCGTGGCGAACGCCGAGGCCGTACGCGAGGAGTGCCGTGCCGAGCAGCAGCGGATACGCGTGGAATGCGCTGAGGGCCCACGCCCACACGGCGAGATTGGCGAGCACGAGCCCGAAGAGCAGGCGTGCGGCGCGACCGCGCAGGATGCTCATCACGGGCAGCACGCGATCGAGGGAGCGGGCACGAATCCGAGGTGTGGAATCACTGGCGGCGTGACAGCATCGATGTGATCGCTACCTCGATTTCGAGCTCGCGGAGTCCGGCCTGGACCTTCGGTGTCAGAGGAAGAATACAGCGAAGCGCCTGTGCGTGACGCCCGTAAGCGGCCCCGCGAACGCGCGCACGATGGCGATGAGCCGAGCGAGCGACACCGCTTTCGGACCGTGTTCGGTGAGCGGCGATGAGTGCGATCTCAATGTCGATTGCGCAGCCGTTGTTGTCGATCAGATCTGTCACCCAATGCAGCATTCGTCGACGCCTCCGGATACGCACCCTTCATTCTGGGTCGCGCCGGCGCCATATTGCCGGGCGATGACAACTGACAATTCTACCCTGCTCGACGCACGTGCGGTGGACCGGACGCTCCGCCGAATGGCCGAAGAGATCGTCGAGCTGAATGATGGAACCGATGACCTGATCGTCGTCGGCATCCAGCGCCGTGGCGTACAGCTCGCGGACCGCATCGTTCGCACCATTTTGGAGCGCGAGAAGGTGAAGGTGCCGCGCGGCGCCCTCGATATCACGCTCTACCGCGACGACTTGCAAACCGTCGGCCCGCGCCCTGTGGTGGGCCCAACCGACCTGCCGTGGAATCTCGACGGCAAGCGCGTGGTGATCGTCGACGACGTGCTCTATACCGGCCGCACCGTGCGCGCAGCGCTCGACGAGCTCGCGGACTTCGGACGTCCGTCGCGCGTATCGCTGGCGGTGCTCGTCGATCGCGGCGGACGCGAGCTGCCGATTCATGCGGACATCGTCGGCAAGAAGCTCTCGATCGAGGCCGGCGATCGTGTGGACGTGCTGGTCGAAGAGCTCGACGGCCGCGATGCGGTCGTAGTCGTCCGCGCGGAGCACAAGTGACGAGCGCACTCGGGAAGGATCTGCTCGATCTCGAATCGCTCACGCCCGACCAGATACGCCTCGTTCTCGACACCTCCGTTCCGTTCAAGGAGATCAGCGAGCG
>JAQBQC010000494.1 GCA_028287205.1 Gemmatimonadota bacterium | reverse complement strand
GCCCACCTATATGAAGGGCAAGATCAACGGCGCGCCGTACATCCCGATTCCGCCGGTTGGCAAGCTTGCGTCGCTGCACACGCACGCCGCGGAGGGAAATCTGGACGTGCTCGCGAACGGCGGCGACACGGGCTCGGTCCGCACGCGCATCGAGTTCGTGGCCATCGATCTGAACAACGATGGCAAGGTGACAGGCGACCCCGAGGGATTCATTCGCGTGTACCAGGCGGTGGGGACGGCGGCTGCGACGGCCGGCCACATGAAGAGCGACTCGACCTTTGCCGGAAACAACGCTACGTATCAGGATTCCTTGTGCGGCGACTTTCATCTCGATAACACAAATCGCTTGCGATTCTATCCGATCGCGGTGCACAACCAGCAGTGGTTCCGCAACCTGTTGCCGGCCGTTCCTGCGGACGCCGTTCCGGTGGGCACGGCGATCGACGACGACGCGCGTGATGAGATCATGCGCAACGGTGGAGGCGGCTCGAATTTCCGCTGCTACATGGGTGGAGATCCGCACCTCGTTGCCATCGAGCGCAGGCTGATGCTGCCGGCACTCGGCAATACGGCGGGTGAGCTCGCGCTGTGGCAGAAGGGCGGAGAAGACACCACGATGACCGACAGCACGCAATACGGCTTCTGGCAGGCCTGGTCGGGCGACGTGACTCCGGTGCAAGCTGCAATGAACGGAATGACGGTATCGAAGCAGGTCGAGTATCAGAATCACGCGAAGAGGTTTTGGCCGCTGCACCGCAGCCTGAATCCGAACACCAAGGGCGTCATTCACGTGCACGGACCGGTTGTCCTGAGCGGCGTGCTTCGTGGAAGCGTCACCGTGTACGCGGCAACTACTGGAACCCAGAAGGGTGTCGTGGGCTACGGCGATGACCTCGTGTACGCCCAGGATCCTGCGTCGGCGACGTGCGCCAATCTCCTCGGAGTGATCTCCGACGGCGATCAGCTCATCCTCGACAACACCGTCAACTCGCCGCAGCGGGCGAACACGAATGGCACCTACAGTGCGAAATGGCGTTGGGCGGACGGTGATGACAACGGCATGTCGACGGCGCACGACTTCGTGCTGCACGGCGTGACGATGAGCCGCACGGGCACAGTCGGCGTACAGAACTTCAGCCAGCATCCAGAGAACTTGCAGGGTTGTGGCGTCGCGAACAGCGGTCGCGGCTGCATTCGGCAGGCTGGTGGCGTGATCGAGCAGAACATCACGGCGACGTACAGCAACAACGGCGACGGCTTCGGTGAAAACCGATCCGTGGACGTCTGCCTCAACACGCAGTCGCCGCCATACTTCCCGACTACGGGCCGGTACATCGACAACCGCTTCTACGAGATCGATCCTGCGCGCTACAACATCACGACGCTCTTCCAGAGCATGCAGGGTGGTTACTAGACAATAGCTCTCACCACGCAGCACTAACCGGGCATCGCGGCGCACCAGCGCTCAGCGGTGCCCGGTTTGCGTTGAGCCCGTCCACGCACCTCCAACTCCGCCGCAAGCGCCGAGTTGGCAGCGAGTATGCATTCCCGGCATATTGCGATGGACTTCGGCAACGGGACGATGCGAATCGCAATTCTGACGGTGAGCGACGCAGGCGCGCGCGGTGAACGAGAGGACGGCTCGGGCGACGCGATCGCCGCCTGGACCACGCAGCGCGGTGATTCAATAGTAGGGCGCACCCTCGTCGCGGACGACGTCACCGCCATCGCGGCCCAGCTCTCGGCCTGGTGCGACGCCGACGCGGCCGATCTCGTGCTCACCACCGGCGGCACCGGCCTCGCCCCGCGCGACCTCACCCCCGAGGCGACGCGCGTGGTGCTCGAGCGCGAGGCGCCGGGGATAGCCGAGCGGATACGGGTGCTGAGTATCGAGAGCTTTCCGCGCGCGGCGCTGTCGCGGGGGCTGGCCGGCGTGCGCGCGCGAACGCTCATCATCAATCTGCCGGGATCCACCAGCGGCGTGCGCGACGGGCTCGCGGCCATCGAGCCGATCATCGATCACGCAGTGCGCATCACGCGCGGCGTGGACACGAGTCACGAGAGCCAGTAGCGATGAAAGTTCTGATCACGCTCACGGATGTCGAGCCCGCGGTGCGCCTGAACGGGATGCTCGAGCGCGTCGGCTACCAGACCGCGCTCGTGTCGCCCATCGACGACATGCGCGCCGCGATCCGGCGCGAGTCGCCCGACCTCGTCGTGCTCACCGGCGGTCTGATCGACACGGCCAACGTGCAGCTCGTGCGCGATCTGCTGTGGGACGGTGTGGCCGCCGTCGGTCTCGCGGACATCGTCGATCCCTCGCTGCAGGAGCGCCTTCGCGCGCTCGGCTTCGTGGAGGTGTATGCGAAGCCGGTGGATCTCGACGAGGTGCTCACGGGAATCCGCCGCATTCTCGATCGCCGGCGGCTCGCGATCGAGACGGGGCTGATCGGCGAGAGCGAGGCGATGCGCGAGGTGCTCGTCAAGATCGAGCAGATGGCGCCGGTGAGCAGCACCGTGCTCATCGAGGGAGAGAGCGGAACCGGAAAGGAGCTCGTCGCGCGCGCGCTGCATCGTTTGAGCCCGCGCCGCAGCAAGCCGTTCATCGCGGTGAACATCGGCGCGCTGCCGGAGACGCTGCTCGAGAGCGAATTGTTCGGGCACGAGAAGGGATCGTTCACCGGAGCGGCCGAGCGGAGGCTGGGGCGGTTCGAGCTGGCGAACACGGGAACGCTCTTTCTCGATGAGATCGGCGAGGCGCCCAAGTCCACGCAGGTGAAGCTGTTGCGCGTGCTCGAGCAGCGCGAGCTCACGCGCGTGGGCGGCGCGAACGCGATCAAGGTGGATGTGCGCGTGGTGGCGGCGACGAACCGGCCGCTGCGCGAGGAGGTGGAGGAGGGGTCGATACGCCCGGATCTCTACTATCGATTGAACGTCCTGAACATCTATCTGCCGCCGCTGCGCGAGCGGCGCGAAGACATTCCATTGCTCGTGCGTGCGTTCGTCCAGGAGTTCTCGGCGCAGCACGAGCGGCCGTTTCACGGGATCTCGGCGGACGCGATGCGGATTCTCGCGGAGTATCCGTGGCCGGGAAACGTGCGGGAGCTGCGGAATCTGGTGGAGAGCATGGTGGTGCTGTCGCCGGGCCGGGAGATCACGGCCGAGGACATACCGCGCCCGCTGCGGGAGGGCGGGAACGCGCGCTTTCTGCCCGTGCCGGTGGGCGCTGTGCTGCGCGGGCAGGAGGGCACGGGCGGGCGGGAGCTCGAGTTCATCGTGCGCAGCCTGGTGGAGCTGAAGCTTCAGGTGGAGGAGCTGCGGCAGCGGGTGGACGAGGGGAGGGAGGCTCGCGAGTCGCGGCTGGGGGAGGGCGAGGTGCTGCCTGCGACGCGGCTGCCGGGCGTGGCGACGGCGCTGCCGAGCGTGGGGATAGAGCCGAGGGAGGAGGCGCCGCCGGCGAATGTGGTAACGATTGCGCCGGGTATGCGAATGTCTGATATCGAGCGCGCGGCAATCATAGCAGCTTTGCGGGAGACGCGCGGAAACCGAAGAAAGGCCGCTGACCAGTTGGGGATTGGTGAGCGGACTTTATATAGAAAATTGAAGGAGTACGACATACCGGAGTCGTAACCTTTTATACAATCAGATGTTTTCGAGTGAATCGCGATGCGACCTCGCGGAATAATTCAAGGTCTTTAACGGATGGAATGCTTGCGTTTGCAACACTCTGCTTGAATATTCTTTCGCGTCCTCTGTTCGACTGAGGGCACACGGCTCACCGAGCTGGGCATGACGAGCACGACCGCGTACGTCCCCGCCTTACCACCATCCGAATCACAGCCAATAACCGTGGCCCTCACAGCACCGGGTAACCCGTTGTCGCATGCGATATCATCGCCGATAGCAGGAAGTGTGTTGCCGCTCGCGGAAGCGGAGCGCCAGCTGCGAACGTTGCCTGGTGTGCTGGATGTGCGGATCGTGCCGAGCGAGACGGGCGCGGTGGACGAGGTCCACGTCGTGACGACGATGGAAGTGAGCCCGAAGTCGACGGTGCGAAACGTCGAGACGATGCTCAAGGCATCCCTCAGGATGTCGGTCGATCACCGGAAAATCTCTGTTGCGACGAGCAACGAAAAGCAGCGTGAGCGCGAAGAGCCGAAACAAAATGTTTCAGCCGCGCCCGTCACAGCGCCCGCCCCTGTAACGCCTCCTGTCACTGCGCCGATGACGGCGCCGCGGCTGTTTTTCGAGGACGTCGAAATACAGCGAAGTCGGGCCAAGGGCGTGACAGTTCGAGTGACTCTGAGAAAGGGAGATCAGTCTTTCGCTGGAGAATGCGAAGGACCCGAAAGTCCCCGATCGCGGGCGGAGCTCGCGGCGAGAGGCGCGTTGCTCGCGATTGCGCAGACTGAGCGCGGTGCAAGCGGCTTTGTTGTAGAAGGATGTAAAGTCGTGGAGGCATTCGACCGAGAATTCATGTTTGTAGGGATCTCGGTTCGTGTGGGACGCGAGAATGCACTGCTGACGGGAAGTTGCGAGATCAAAGACAGTCCGGAAACGGCGAGTGTGTTGGCCGTGCTGGATGCGACGAATAGATGGGTGAGCAGGATTTGATTTCCGAGTTTCTGCAAACGATTTCGACGCAGCTCAACAATTTGCCAATGGAGTAGAGACACACACGAGTCCCCCCGTTCTCTGGTAAGCGGAGTTGAGCGGGCATGACAGTAGTTGAGCGGAGCCGACCTTTGCGCGTTTCCATTTTGGATTCGCGACTTTGTTATTCAAAGGGGGGTGACGCGAAATGCATGCTCTAGGATTGGTTTTGAAAGTTATCCGTGTAATTACCGGCGGAATGGTTTCGGCAGGCTTCCAGAGTTGGGCATAAGCTAGGGGGCGGGGGACTTACTGTTTCTATGTCAAAACGCACCGTCGTATACATTTTGGCCGTGAGCCTTTGCGCCGTTCTCTTGAACGGCGCATTGTTTCTGCTCGCGCCTCAAGTGCATGCGGAGGAAGTTCGCGCGGTGTTTTGGATGGCGGCGATCGGACTGTTCGTCCACATATTGACGTTCCGTCTACCCCGCAGCGGCACTGAATCAATTGCCTTCATCCCATTTTTGGCCGCCGTTCTAATTGCGCCCACCTGGGTTGCGGTGTTGGCTGCAGTCAGTTCGGTCTTGCTTGCCGCGATCGCGCGACGTGGATCCGCGATCAAAGCCTTTTTCAACGTTATGCAGGCATCATTTGCCATTGGCGTTGCGACGCTCCTCTATCGGGGAGTTGGCGGCGCCTCGTTGTTGATGTCGCCCTCCGTCGGGCTTCTCGAGGGCGCGCGAGTTAATGCGTCATCGATTTTTATCTTGATCGCTTCGTTCTTCGCGGTCAATACGATTCTTGTTTCCGGAGTAATCGCCGTCAACGAAGGTGGGGGGCTTTTTCATGTTTGGCGGAAGAACACCATCTCAAGTCTTCCGTACGATCTGCTCTCCGCCCCGGTCGTCTATTTGCTTGCTTGGGTTTACGTAAGCTCTGGTGCAACGGGAGCTATCGCTCTCTGTATTCCTCTCATCGGGGTGCGCCAGCTCTATAAGACGAATGCGGAACTCGAGCGAGTGAATCAAGAACTGCTCGAGCTCATGGTCAAAGCCATAGAGGCGCGCGATCCGTACACGTCGGGACATTCGCGTCGCGTCGCGCACTATTCGCAATTGATTGCGCGCGCCCTGGGTCTGAGCGGTCAGCAAGCGGAAAGAGTACGCGTTGCCGCCCTACTTCACGATGTAGGTAAGATTCACGAGATCTATGCACCGCTTTTGCGGAAACCAGAAAAGCTTACGCCCTCGGAATGGGAAATCATGCAAGGTCATCCCATCAAGAGTGCGGAGTTGGTAATGACGGTTTCACATCTAGAGGATATCGTTCTTCCCGTTCGGCATCACCACGAAAATTGGGATGGAAGCGGCTATCCTGACGGTCTTGCCGGCGAGCGAATTCCGCTTGCATCGCGAATCGTCTTGTTTGCCGACACGATTGATGCGATGACGACGGACCGGCCCTATCGAAAGGCGCTAGGTGAAGCGCAGGTGCGCTCCGAGCTCATCAAATATCGCGGCAAGCAGTTCGACCCCATTATCTGTGACAAGTTGCTGGCGAGTCCTATGTTCGGTTTGCTATTCGCTCCGGGTCAACGAATTCCGACTCCGCAGTCAAACGACA
>JAQBQC010000458.1 GCA_028287205.1 Gemmatimonadota bacterium | reverse complement strand
GACTTCTCGGCTCACGCTGGTTCACGGATCACCCGACGATCGCGCGCGATTCCATCGTGGCGCAGCTCAACATCGACATGATCGGCCGCGGCGACTCGGCCGACATCCACGGCGGCGGTCCGAACGTGGTCGGGCTGGTCGGCTCGCGACGTCTCTCGACGGAGCTGGGCGATCTCGCCGAGAGCGTGAATCGGAAGACGCAGCATCCGGCCCTGCACTTCGACTATTCGGTGGATGCGCCTGGCCACCCCGAGAACATCTACTGCCGCAGCGATCACTACATGTACGCGCGCTACGGCATTCCGATCATCTTCTTTTCCACTGGTCTCCATCAGGACTATCACCAGCTCACCGACGAGCCGGAGTACATCGACTACGCGCACATGGCGCGCATCGCGGGCTTTGTGCACGACCTCGCGCTCACGGTGGCGAACCTCGATCACCGCGTCGTAGTCGACAAACCGAAGCCGGATCCCTTCGGAGTCTGCCGGCAGTAACGGCCGAAGCGTGCGATCTCTGATGTCGCCGTTTTCGATTTATCTTAGCGCTAAGAGATCGGCCCATTTCAACGTCGCCTGCGCGCTTACTTCAGCTGCACCCTCCCGTCATAGTTCGCCTGTGTATCAGCTCATGGAGGCAGTGTGCCGAACTGCGCAGTGAGGGCGGCATTCCCGAGTAGTGGTTGCGCAGCGCAACCGGCGACGGCGTGATGTTCTCGAGAATCCTCGTTCCCCTCGACACCTCCGCGATCGCCGAACAGGCGCTCCCCCGCGCGGCCGCGATCGCGAAAGCCCTGGGCGCGGAGTTGCTGCTGGTGCTCGTGCACGAGCCCGTCCCCGCGCACGGCCATCGCGACGCTCCGTGGAACGCCCTCGGTGTTCCAATGGAGCGAGCATATCTGGATGGGAAAGCGCGTGAGCTGGAGAGCCGCTTTGGCATTCGGGTCGACACGGAACACCTCACCGGCTCGCCGAGCCAGACGATCATCGCGCTCGCGGATTCGCGTAGCACGGACCTCGTCGTCATGACGACCCACGGCCACACGGGACTGCGCCGAGAATGGATTGGCAGCGTTGCAGATACGGTGATGCGCTCGCTCGACGTTCCGGTACTCATGCTTCGTCCGATCGACGCCGGCGCCTCCGCTTCTGCCACCGCTGGCACATTCCACCGGATCATGATTCCTCTCGATGGATCGCACCGCGCCGAGTCGGTCATCGACTCCGCGGTGGCGCTCGGCGGCCCTAACGCCACATATGTCCTCGCGCGAGTCGTCACATCGGTTCCCGTGATGATCGACTTCGCGGACGCATACGCGAAACTGCCAGTCGTTGTCGATCCGGAGGCGACGGATCTCGCGGCGGCGACAGCGAAGCTGTACATCGAGGAGATCGCGGCTCGACTGAGCGCGGACGGCGCGCGCTCGATCGAGCAGGTGATCGTCATCTCCGAGCTTCCGGCTCCCGCGCTGCTCGACATCGCTCGCACGAACGATGTCGATCTGATCGCCATCGCGACGCACGGACGTGGCCCTGCCCGTCTCGTGCTCGGAAGCGTGACGGACAAACTCCTGCGCGGCGGCTCGACGCCCTTGCTCGTCCGTCGCAGCCCGGGCACGTAGCGCTGCCACTACCCGCGGCGATCACGCCGCCGTGCGCGAGTCGTCGTTCGCATGCGACATCACGATGCTGTCGCCCAACCCGCCCGCGAGCTCGCCGAGATCGCCGCCGTGGTACGCGCGCTCGCCATGCTCGGTGACATCGATGCCCGCGATCTCATCCGCGAGCGAGATGCGGAGCCCGCCCAGCGCCTTGATGACCGTGAGCAGCACGCCCGTTCCAACGGCGGCGAGCACGATCGTCGACACGATCGCGATCAGCTGCACCACCATCTGATGCGGATTGCCCGCGAGCCATCCGTCGCCACCGCCGGCGTTCACACCCTTCGTCGCAAACACGCCGGTGAGCAGCGCGCCCGTGATTCCGGCAACGCCATGACAGGCGAACACGTCGAGCGCATCGTCGAGCTGCGTGCGCGCGCGCGCCTGCATCGCGAAGAAGCTCGCGGTCGCCGCGAGCACGCCGATCGCGATCGCCGCGGACGGCGTCACGAATCCAGCCGCCGGGGTGATCGCAACGAGCCCCACCACCGCCCCCGTCGCCGCACCCACCGCGGTGCAGTGGCGATTGCGGATCACGTCGAGCACCATCCACATCGTGAGCGCGGCCGCCGCCGCCGTGTGCGTCGTGACGAATGCATTCGCCGCAACGCCGTTCGCAGCCAGCGCCGACCCGGCGTTGAAGCCGAACCAGCCAAACCATAGTAGACCCGCGCCCAGCACCGTGAACGGCACGTTGTGCGGCACGAGCGGCGCGCGTCCGAAATCACGGCGCTTTCCGAGCATGATCGCGGCGACGAGTGCAGAGACACCGGCGCTGATATGCACCACCGTTCCGCCCGCGAAGTCGAGCGCGCCGAGCGTGTGCAGCCACCCTCCGTCGCCCCACACCCAGTGCGCGAGCGGATCGTAGATCAACGTGCTCCACAACAGCGTGAAGAGCAGATAGACGCCGAACTTCATGCGCTCCACCACAGCACCCGACACGAGCGCGATCGTGATCGCAGCGAACATCGCCTGGAATGCAGCGAACGCGAGATGCGGAATCGTTCCCGCGTACGACACGTTGGGATTCGCGCCCACGAGCGCGAAGCCGGCCCAGTGCGCGCCCCCGATGAACGGGTTTCCCGGCGAGAACGCCAGCGAGTATCCGATCACCACCCACTGCACGCTGATGATGCCGAGCGCCGCCATGCTCATCATCAGCGTGTTGAGCGTGCTCTTTTTGCGAACCAGCCCACCATAGAAGAAGGCGAGCCCCGGCACCATGAGCATCACGAGCGCCGCGGAGATCAGCACCCATGCGGTATCGCCCGCGGATATTCCCGTGTCCGCGCTCATGCGCCCACCGCCGGCATCTCGGCCTGCGCTCGCGCCTGCACCTCGTTCGCTGTGATCGGCGTGAGAGCGTCGTTGTTCGTCTCGCCGGTTCGAATGCGCACCACACGCTCGAGCGGCTGCACGAAGATCTTCCCGTCACCCACCTCGCCGGTGCGCGCGGCGTCGACGATCGCCTGAATCGTCGCCTCGACGAACGGCTCCGAGCACGCCATCTCGATCTTCACCTTGTCGTGGAACTCCAGCACGAGCGAAGTGCCGCGATACTGCTCGACGACCTCGCGCTCGCCCCCGTGCCCGGTGACGTGGCTCAGCGTGATCCCCGTGACCCCGGCACGGAAAAGCGATTCCTTCACCGCCGCGACCCGCTCGGGCCGGATGACGCACGTAATCAACTTCATGAGCTCCCCCGGGGATGAACGAAAAGCGCCCCGGACGTGCCGGGGCGATCGAGTGATTTCGCCGCTCTGGGAACCGCCGGCAGCCAGGTCGACATGGTCCACCCGTCGGAACGCACACGATTCATAACGAAAAAGTCGCGCAGACGCGAGAATAATTCGCCGACCGGTCGTTTCTCACAGGATCCGACTGCCCAACAGGCTAGGATGCACCGGCAGCGCACTCGGCAGCATGCACCGAGCTCGGAAGCTTTTCGTCGACTATTTCGCAGCTTCGGCAAAGTGCGTTTTTATCGACTGGCGACCATTCAACTCGATCATTTCGGAGGCATCGATGTCGCGCAGTTCTCACAGGAGCTTCACCTTGCTCGCGATGCTGATCGCTCTGTCAGCGCCGGTCACATCGAGCGCGCAGTTCGGCGGCTTGAAGAAGAAAATGAAGGACAAGGTCATTGGAGATGTGCAGCCAGCAGCCGCGGAAGCGTCACCGGCAACATCTACCACCACGGGCGACCCGGACGCGAAGGCGAGGCAGGATGCGTGGCAGCATCCGATCGCGATCTCGTCGGCCACGCTCGACGCCTTCGTCAAGGCAATCAAGGCCGAGAACGCCGAGCGCGCGAAGTTTCTGGCGTCGGCACCGCCGTCGAGCGCGATCGGTCGGTGGAGCGCGTATAAGGCAGCGAAGGCGAAGTGCGAGAGCGATCGCGTCAACAGTGACAGCGCTCAGTCTCGCCTGCAGCAGAAGATGATGGCGGAAGCAACCGCCGGTCACGGAGAGAATATCCAGAAATACACGGACTCGATCATGGCTTTGGGGACGGCCGAGCAGGCGCGCCAGCAGAAGTGCGACAGCCTCGCTCGACCCACCATCAACGAGGAGGACTACAAGGCGGTGCACGCGGAGGAGGACAGGGAAGAAGCCGCGGGTGCGGCGGCCGGCGGGCTCTCGCCGTTCGTTTACGCGCGCCTCAAGGAGCGCGTGATCGCCTACACGTTGCTGCCCAACGGATGGAAGCCGGGTGGCTATTCGCCCGACGAGCTCAGTGCGATCGACGCGCGAAAGGCCGAGATCAAGTCGTTGATCGGCAAGGAGTTCAACAACTCCGGCCAGCGCAATCCGGTCGGTTCCTGACCTCGTGATCTTCGAGTCGCGCGCGC
>JAQBQC010000438.1 GCA_028287205.1 Gemmatimonadota bacterium | reverse complement strand
TCGCGCACAGCGCAGGCCACGCCGTCTCGAAGCCCAGCCGCTCGCCGAAGCGACCGCGTGGCTCGAGCGCTATCGCGAATTCTGGGAAAAGTCCTTTCTCCGCCTCGACGATCTCCTCGAGGAGCTCAAGGCGACCGAAAAGAAGAGCACTCCGCGCAAGCCGAAGAGGAAACGGTCATGACATCCACGAAACCAATGGATTGGAAGCTCGAGCTAGTGCCCCTTCCGGTGTCCGACGTGGACGCCGCGAAAGAGTTCTATATCGAGAAGCTCGGCTTCCGACTCGATCACGACGTCACGACCGGCGCGCACTTCCGCGTCGTGCAACTCACGCCGCCCGGCTCCGCATGCTCGATCTGCTTCGGCACCGGCATCGTGAAGACGGCGCCGGGCTCCGTGCAGGGTCTTCATCTCGTCGTCTCGGACATTCACGCGGCACGCGCACAGCTCGTCGAGCGCGGCGTCGACGCGAGCGAGATCCGCGAGCTCGGCCCGGGCATCTTCTTCGTGTTTTTCAAGGATCCGGATGGCAACAGCTGGGCAGTCCAGCAGATCACTCCACAATCACGCATTCCCATGGGAGAGCAATCATGACGCACGGCAATAGCCTCACCATCACGACGCCCAGCGACCGCGAAGTCGCGTTCTCGCGCGTGTTCAATGCTCCGCGCAGGCTCGTCTTCGACGCCTACACGAAGTGCGAATATCTCAAGAAGTGGCTCGGCGTAATTCCCGACTGGTCGTGGGACGTCTGCAAAATCGATCTCAAGGTCGGCGGCAGCTATCGATACGTCTGGCGCAACGTCAACGGCACGGAGATGGGGATGGGCGGCGTCTATCGCGAGATCGTCACCAACGAGCGCATCGTCGCCACCGAGAAGTTCGACGAGTCGTGGTACGAAGGTGACGCGCTCGACACGACGACGTTCGTCGAGAGCGAAGGCAAGACGACGCTCACGATCGTCGTGAAGTACGGCTCGAAGGAGATTCGCGACAACGTGCTCGAGAGCGGCGCGGCCGACGGGATGAACGCCGGCTTCGACAATCTCGAAGGGCTGCTCGCGAGCCTCACCAAGGCGAGCAAATGACCTCGCCCTCAGCATCAGTCGGCGCGAAGCAATCGACGATCGGAAGGAGCATCTGGGCCGTGGTCGCCGGGTTCCTCGCGATCATCGTGCTCTCGCTTGGCACCGACGAGATCCTGCACCTGCTCGGCGTCTATCCACCGTGGAACGAGCCGATGTGGGATTCCAGGTTGAACGCGCTCGCGCTGAGCTATCGGCTCATCTACGATACCTTCGGCAGCTACCTCACTGCGAGGCTCGCCCCGCGCGCGCCGCTCAAGCACGCGCTGATCGGCGGCTTCATCGGGCTCGTCCTCTCGCTCGGCGGCGTCGCCGCCGCGATGAAGGGAAACATGGGACCGCTGTGGTATCCCATCGCCCTCGCGCTCTCGTCCCCGCTCACGGCGTGGATCGGTGGCCAGCTGTTCGTTCGCAATTCCGAACGCGCCGGGTGAGGCTCGCGGCAGACGACATCGACTGAGCGAGCAGCCGGCGGCTGACGATGCAGCCGCGATGACACCTTGACAGTCGACAACAAGGATCGCACCTTGTTGTCGACCTCCGAGGTATGACACCGCCATGGCTACCCGCACCGATCTCCTTCAGGGCACCCTCGATCTCCTCATTCTCCGTACGCTCCGCGCGGGCGAGCTGCACGGGTGGGGGATCTCGAAGCGCGTGCGCTCGTTGTCCAATGATGTGCTTCAGATAAGCCAGGGCTCGCTCTATCCAGCGCTCTATCGGCTCGAGGATCGCCGGCTGATCGACGCGTCGTGGGGCATCTCGACGGAGGGACGCAAGGCAAAGTTCTACCGACTCACCGACCTCGGACGCGAGGCGCTCGCCCAGGAGCGCGCGAGCTGGCGGGCGTTCGCCGGCGCCATCGAAGCTGTGCTCAAGGGGACCTGAGGACGCGATGGGATTCCTCAGACGCGACGACGCCCGCGCGCGCGACGAGCGCGCGATGACCGAGGAGATGCGCTTTCACGTCGACATGGAGGCAGCGGAGCTCGAGCGCTTCGGCGTGCCGCGCGATGAAGCGCGCCGTCGTGCTCTCGCCAACTTCGGCGGCGTGCGGCGATTCACGGAAGAAGCACAGGATGCGCGCCGCATCATGTGGCTCGACGACTTGCGCCGCGATGTTCGCTACGCTCTGCGGTCGCTCGCCCGCAGTCCGGGCTACGCCATCATCGTCGTCCTGACGCTCGCTCTCGCGATCGCGGCAAACACGTCGATCTTCAGTGTCGCCAACGGTATTCTCTTCAAGCGGCTTCCCTACCGTGATCCGTCACGATTGCTCGTCCTGTGGGACGGCCTCGACTGGATCGGCGTGAGTGAGGCATGGGTGACGGGCCCCGAGGTCGCGCAGCTTCGGCGCGACGTCACCTCGTTCGAGGGCGTCTCCGCCGTGCGCAGCGGCACCGCAACGATCGGCGGAGAGCTTGGCGCCGATCCACAGCAGGTGTCACAATCGTCCGTCTCGGCGAATTTCTTTCAGGTGCTTGGCGCGGGTCCCGAGCTCGGCCGCCCCTTCAATGGGGGCGAAGACGCACCCGGAATGCCACGCGTTGCGGTAATCAGTCACCGTCTGTTCACGCAGCGCTTCGGCGGGGACCACGCGCAGATCGGCCGCCCCGTGCTGATCGACGGCCGTCCGACCACCATCGTCGGTGTGCTTCCGGCCGCGTTTCAGTTCGCTCCGCAAGCCAGCCTCGCGAGCTCCATGGCGGACGTCGACGTCTATACGACCATGACGGACACGCTCGATCGCATGTCGGTGGACAACCATTCGCTCGGCGTGCTCGCGCGCGTTCGCGGTGATGTCACCATGGGGACGGCGCTCGGGGAGCTGAGCGCACTCTCGAAGCGGCTCGACGGCGGACTCTATCTCAACAAGGGATTCAGGTTCGTCCCCGTGCTTCTGCAGGAGCGCATGGTGCGCGAGGTGCGTCCGGCTCTGCTCGCGCTGCTCGCCGCAGTCGCAATGTTGATGCTCATCGTGAGCGCGAATCTCGCGGTGCTGGCTCTCGTGCGAGGCGCGCGCCGCGAGCACGAGCTCACCATTCGGCGCGCGATCGGAGCGAGTCAGTCACGCGTCGCACGCCAGATACTCACCGAGACCCTCGTGCTCTCGCTTGCCGGCGCAGCCGCGGGAATCGTTCTCGGCTCGCTCTCACTGCGCGCCTTGCTCTCGATCGCACCAACGGGGCTACCGCGCAGAGAGGAGATCGGGATCGACGTGGCGGCGATTGCTCTGACCGTCGCCGTCGCGATCGTCGTGGGCCTCGCAATGGGCTTGGCACCAGTGCTGCAATCCACGCGGCGCGATATCGTCTCTGCTCTCCGCGAGAAGTCGTCTTCGCGCATCGGTGGACGTGTGCGACGGGCGCTCGTGCTGGCGCAGCTCACCCTCTCGATGATGCTCCTTGCCGGAACCGGATTGCTGCTCGGCAGCTTTGCACGGCTGATGCGCGTCGATCCGGGCTTCAACCCCAGCCACGTTTTGACGGTCGACATCATGGCGAGCCGTGCGAAGTACGCCACGGGCCAGCCGGTGGTGGATCTCTTCGCGCGACAGCTTGCAGCGCTGCGCGCAGTGCCCGGTTTCCTCGCCGTCGCGGCAACCTCGGCGCCGCCGCTGTCGGCGGGCGCCGATCAGAGCGGCGTTGTGTTTCCGGGATCACCCACCAATACCGGCAACGTCGACCACGACCGCTTGCTCGTGGACGCCGCGCCGGTAACGGCCGACTATTTCCGAACGCTGGGCATCACAATGCTCGCCGGTCAGGAGCTCGACGCCTCGCAGCATGACAGCGCATCATCCCGCGTGGTGATAATAGACGACCTGCTCGCCGAGCGTTTTTTCCCGAAGCGTGACGCTATTGGCCAGATCGCGATGGTCGACGGAGACTCGTTGCGGATCATCGGCGTTGCGCGACATGTGCGGCTGTACGATCTCGAGCAGGTCGGACGCGCGCAGCTCTGGCTGCCGCACGCATACACGCCCTACCGCTACATGAGCGTCGTCATCCGCACGGCAGGCGACCCGATGTCGATGGCTGACGCGGCACGTCGTGCGATTCACGGCGTCGACCCCGACCAGGCAATCGCCGCAACGAGCACGATGGAGGACGTGGTGCGACGCTCGCTCGCGCAGCGCCGACTCGTGTTGATCCTCGTTGGCGTGTTCGCCCTCGCCGGACTGCTGCTCGTCGCGCTCGGCGTGTACGGCATCACGGCAAACATCGTTGCGCAACGCACGCGCGAGCTCGGCATCCGCATGGCACTCGGGGCGAATCGCCGGGGCGTGATCTGGAATGTGCTCGGCGAGCCGACCCGCCTCGTCGCGGCCGGACTCGTGCTCGGCCTGTGCGGAACGATGCTCGCCGGACGTCTGGTGCAACGGCTGCTCTACGGCGTGAGCGCGACCGATCCGGTGACGCTCATCGCCGTATCCGTGGTGCTGCTCGGCGTGGCGGTGGTCGCGAGCTACCTGCCGGCGCGGCGGGCCACGCGCGTCGATCCCGTCATCGCACTGCGGTCGGACTGACCTGCAGCGCCAGAGCGTCTAGTGGTGAATCGCGTCGTCGGGGATCGCGACCATCTGCGCGGTCGGCGTCTTGAGTCGCGTATCCCGGTCGACCTCGGTGATCTGTGGCTCGAGGCGACGCATCATCTGCGTGAACGATGTCGCGATGTCCGTCTCGAACTCGCGGCCCGCGCGCTCATCGATGAACACCAGCGCGCGTCCCGGCGGATACGGCTGCCGGTGCGCGCGCTCGATGCGCAGCGCGTTGTAGACGCTGCACACGCGCACCAGCTTGCTCGCGTAGTGCGTGGGCCGCCGGAATAGCCGGTGCGGATAGCCGCTGCCATCCGGACGCAGATGGTGCTCGTACGCGACGCACGCCGCGAGCTCCTGCCGCCGGTCGCTCGAGAGAATGATGCGCGCGCCCTCGATGGTGTGACGCTCGATGACTGTGCGCTCCTCCACCGTGAGCTCGATCGGCTTGAGCAGGAGCTCGCGCGGAATGCGCGCCATTCCCAAGTCGTGCAGCAACGCCGCCATTCCGAACTCGTGCACGTCGCGGCTGCCCAGGCCGAGGAATTCCGCGAGTGCCATGGTGAGCACCGCGACGTTGATCGAGTGGATCGCGTTGTACGGGTCGGAGGCCTTGAGCCGCAGCAACGGGATGATCATCGAGCTCGAGCCCTTCATCGCGACGGTGAGCGAGCGCACCACCGCATCCGCCTCGATGAGCGGTACCGCATCCGCCGTTGCGACCTGCTCGTACATC
>JAQBQC010000385.1 GCA_028287205.1 Gemmatimonadota bacterium | reverse complement strand
CAGGTCGTCGACTCACTGTCGCATGGGCAGGTGGCGTACGTGTATCTCCCGAACACGGCGGGCGACGGCTACACGAACTTCAATCGCGATTACTTCGCGCAGCAGGATCGAAAGGGCGTGATCCTCGATGAGCGCTACAACAACGGCGGATTCATCGCGGACTACATCATCGACTTCCTGCAGCGCGACTTCGATGGGTATTTCAACAACGCCGCAGGCAATCACGAGCTCTCGACGTCGCCGATCGCGGGGATCTGGGGGCCGAAGGTGATGCTCATCAACGAGATGGCCGGCTCGGGCGGCGACGCGATGCCGTACATGTTCAAGTCGCGCAAGGTCGGGCTGCTCGTCGGCAAGCGCACGTGGGGAGGGCTCGTGGGGATCTGGGATGCGCCGCCGCTCGCGGATGGCGGCTCGATCACCGCGCCGCGCGGCGGCTTCATCTCGCGCGAAGGAAAGTGGGCGGTCGAGAACGAGGGTGTCGCGCCGGACATCGACGTGGAGAACCTTCCGCGCGAGATGGCGGCGGGCCACGATGCGCAGCTCGAGCGCGCGGTGCAGGAGGCGCTCCGAATGATGAAGGAGCATCCGGTGAACCGCCTGATGAAAGAGCCGCCGCCGCCCACCTGGGGCAAGCGCGCGGTGCCGCCGCAATGAATCATGATAGCGGAGTGGTCCTGGAGACGATGCGTCACGAGCAGCGCGCCGTGCGCCGGGGCGGGCGCGTGCTGCTCGGCTGCGTCGCGATGGCGCTCGGTGCTATCTCGATCGCCAGCGCGCAGCAGCCCGCACGGAAGGGACTCAAGGTCTACATCTCGGCCGATATGGAAGGAGTCGCCGGTGCGGTGAGCGCCGACCAGCTCCTGTCGACCGGATTCGAGTACGACCGATTCCGCGGCTACATGACCGACGAGGTGTTGGCGGCGATCTCCGGTGCGCGCGACGCCGGAGCGACGACGTTTGTCGTGAGCGATTCCCACGGGAACGGCGAGAATCTCATCCTCGATCGCTTCCCGGCCGACGTCACCATCATCCGCTCGTGGCCGCGACCGCTCGGCATGATGGAAGGGATCGACTCGACGTTCGATGCGGTGATCTTCATCGGGTATCACGCGTCGACATCGAACAGCGCTGGTGTGCGTGCGCATACATTCTCGAGCGCGCTGCTCACCGAAGTCGCGGTGAACGGTGTCGCGATGCCGGAATCGGGAATCAATGCCTCCATCGCCGGCGCGTTCGGGGTTCCCGTGATCATGGTCTCGGGTGACAACGTCGCAGTGGCCGAGGCGCAGCATCTCATCGGCCCGATGTCGGGTGCCGTGGTGAAGCGGGCGATCAGCTTCGAGGCAACGGCGACGATGACGCCTGCGGCCGCGCAGGCGCTCATCCGGCAGACTGCGCGCGCCGCGCTCGGGCGCCGCGGCGAGGTGAAGCCGTTCGTGCAGCGCGCGCCGATGCAGCTCGATGTCACGTTCAAGAACTATCGGCCGGCAGAGCTCATGACGTATCTGCCGGCTGTCACGCGCACGTCGTCGCACGGCATTCGGTTCATGGCGCACGACATCGTCGAGCTGTCGCGCTTCCTCGAGTTCGTGACGTCGTACGAGGCGGGGCTGCAGCCGTAGCGCACCGCTAGCCGCGACCCGCTCTCACATCCTGAGCCGATAATCCAACAATGTCTCTCTCTGTTCGTGCCAACGTGCTCGCCGTCGTGGCATGTGCCTTCGCGTCCGCAGGAGTAGCGATCACGCCGCGCGGTGCGAACGGTACCGTGTCGCGCGCGTCTGCCACCGCGCGGGACGCGGCGCAGGACAGCGCGTCCCCCGCACCCTCGTTCAGCAAGACCGAAGTACAGATCGCCATGCGCGATGGAGCTCGACTGCACACGTTGATCTATACTCCCAAACGCGCTGTGGGAGACCTGCCGCTGCTCATAAGCCGGACGCCGTACGGGATCGAGGGAATGGACAATGCCTTCGCGAGTCCCGCCCTCAAGTACCTGGTCCGTGACGGCTACATCTTCGTGTTCCAGGACATTCGGGGGCGATTCACGTCGGAGGGAAAGTTCGTGATGCTCCGCCCGATGCGTGACAGGAAGAATCCCAAGGCGATCGACGAGAGCACCGACGCGTACGACAGCATCGATTGGCTGCTCAAGCACGTGCCGCACAACAACGGACGCGTCGGCATGCTCGGGACGTCGTACCCAGGTTGGCTCACCGTGATGGCGATGCTCGACCCGCATCCCGCGCTCAAGGCAGTTTCTCCGCGCGCGTCGCCGGCCGACATGTTCATCGGTGATGACTTTCATCACAACGGCGCGTTCAGGCTGAGCTACGGCTTCGAGTATGCGACGATGATGGAGTCGACCAAGGGACTGTCCGCCTTCACATTCGATCAGCCCGATACCTACGATTGGTATCTCAAGCTCGGATCATTGGCCCATGTCAATGATCGCCTGCACGGAAAGATTCCAAGCTGGAACGACTTCGCCACGCATCCCGACTACGACGCATTCTGGCGGCGGCAGGCCGTCGCTCCGAATCTCAATCGCGTGAGGGTGCCAACGCTCAACGTCGCTGGCTGGTGGGATCAGGAGGATTTCTTCGGTCCGATCAAGATTTATGAAACGCTCGAGC
>JAQBQC010000377.1 GCA_028287205.1 Gemmatimonadota bacterium | reverse complement strand
CGCTCGCGTCGACCTCGGCGCTCGGAGCATTTGGCTACCCGGCGGAGAATTCGAGATCGCCGACTGGGATTGGGGGGTGACCACGCCCTGGTGCTGGACATGCGACCAGTTCGTGGTCTACGTCGACCCCGATCATCCGGGGTGGTATCTCGTATACGACGTTCGCATGGGTGAGTACGCCCATGCGGAATTCATGGGTACGTAACGAGCGCGGTCGTGTGGAGGCGGTTGCCAAGCGACCACCCCAGCGCGGAGCCGGCGCCACTCGCGATAATCAGCGCGCTCATGAGCGCGCTGATTATCGCGGCAACGACGACTCCGGTGCGCACGATCAGGGAGAGTTGCTCGCGACCGGCGCGGTGGTGGACTGCGGGAATTTCTGTACGATCGCCACGACCGCCTTCTGCAGGTCAGCGGAGTACTGCGCTGGATCGTCTGAGACCTGCGCGACACCTTGTCCGCGCCAGATCAGCTCCTGCGTCTTGGGATCGGTTACGTCAACGATCACCTGGCCCTGCGTGTACTCGTTGACCTGCGCATAGGCCGGCGACGCACCGCCGTACCACGGCCATGCCCACCGGCGAAAGCCGCCGCGGTACGAGTACCGCCACGCGGGATCCCACGTCGGGCCCCAGTACGTCGTGTCGAATTTCTGCTTGGTGCCCGCATAATAGGCGACGAGGAAGCTCGCGCTATCCTTCGTCGTCGCGGTGTATCCGCGACTCTGAAACGCCTGGCTGAGATCCTGTCGAAGCTGCTGGTTGGTGATCGAGTTGACGAGCATCGGATCGCTGGCCGGCAGGGATGGGGCGTCTGCGCGGCGCGCGGGCGGCGTGAGTACGCTAAAGGTGCTCAGCCCGCTGAAATTCGCATCCGGTGCAACAGTCGACCGAACTCGAATTCCCGGGCTGCACGCTGTGATTGCCACCGCTGCGGCGGCACAGATGAGCAATGATGCTTGACGCATGATGCCTCCGTTCCTGAAGGTTGACGGCGCGACGCCGTTGTCTGGCGTCAAGATCGAGATATGTATCTCGAGTCTATCGGAGGACGGGCGCGCGCGCGTACCTAGATCGTGTAATCCTTCGCTACCTCGATGTTCGCGCGGCGGCGGCGAGCGCGCGTTGGGCCACTGCGATGTGGAGCGGTTGAAACTATTCTCCCCCTAACCTCGTTATGGGAAGCACCATGCCACGCGACGCCTCCGATCTGCTCCACGGCACGCTCGACGTGCTCATTCTCAAAACCCTCTCCTGGGACGCCATGCACGGCTATGCCATAGCCGAGTGGATCGAGAAGCGCGGGGGAGGGGAGCTCGTGATCGTCGACGCGGCGCTGTACAAGGCGCTGCACCGGCTCGAGGACGCGGGATCGATCGTGTCCGAGTGGGGACTCTCCGAGAACAATCGCCGCGCGAAGTACTACTCCCTCACGGCGCACGGCCGCGCCCAGCTGCGCGCCGAGGCGGCGACGTGGAAGCGCTACGCCCACGCGGTGCATCGCATCCTCGAGACCGCGTAGCGATGCGCATCCCGGCCGGCGTGCGACGCGTCTTCCGATTGCCGAGCTCCCGCGAGCGCATCGCACGCGAGCTCGACGACGAAGTGCGCTTCCACGTCGAGATGCGCACGAAGACGCTGCGCGAGCAGGGCTACCCCGAGGACCAGGCCCACACCGAGGCGCTGCGTCGATTCGGCGACGTCGACGATCTTCGGGACTACTGCGTATCGATGGAGGTCGCACACATGCATCGCGCACACGTCCGCGAACAGATGGAATCGATCGCGCAGGACCTCCGCTTCGCGCTGCGACAGTTTCGCAAGGCGCCGGGCTTCGCATTCATCGCGACGCTCACACTCGCGCTCGGCGTCGGCGCTACGACGGCGATCTTCAGCGTTGTGAACGGAGTCGTGCTGCGGCCGCTGCCATTCGCACGCTCGGAGCAGATGGTGCAGCTCTGGGGACTCGACTCGAAGGGCCACCAACTCGCCTTCGCCGATCCGACGTTCGACGCGGTCGCGCAGGGCACGCGCAGCTTCTCAGCAGTGGCCGAGTACGCGCAGGGCGGGATGTCGATCGTCGATGACGGCGAGGTCGAGCGTGTGCGTGCAACCGCGGTATCGAAGCAATTCTTCGACGTGCTCCACGTGAAGCCCGTGATCGGCCGGTGGTTCGTGCCGGAAGAACAGCAGCTCAATGCGCCGATGGCCGTCGTGATCAGTCATGGCCTCTGGGTGCGCCGCTTCGGCGCGTCGCCGCGCGCGATCGGGGCCACGCTCACCTCCGACCGCAAACCGCTCACGGTGGTGGGCGTGCTGCCCGCGGGTCAGGAGTTCCCGGCCGCCACCGACGTCTGGTATCCGCGCGAGATCTTCGAGAAGAATACGAGCTACACCGCGCACAACTGGCGCGTGATCGGGCGCGTGAAGAACGGCGTCCCGATCGGGCAGGCGAACCGCGATCTCTCGATGACGCTGCAGCGCTTGCACGCGACGCTCGGCGAAGCCACCTGGACATTCGACGGAACAGCGGTGGGCCTTCGCGAGCAGATCGTCGGCGACATCAAGCCGCTGCTCTTCCTGTTGCTCAGCGCATCCGGCGTGCTGCTGCTCATCGCCTGCGCGAACGTCGCGAACCTGCTCATCGCGCGCATGGCCGTGCGCGAGAACGAGATCGCGGTGCGCCTCGCGATCGGCGCGGGCCGCGCGCGACTCGCGCAGCAGCTGCTCATCGAGGCCTCGCTGCTCTCGACGGCCGGCTGCATCGGCGGTTTGCTGCTCGCGCTTGCAGGCATGAAGGTGCTCCTGGCGCTTCGGCCGGACAGCATCCCGCGCGTGAGTGAGCTGCGCATCGACTGGGTCGTCCTCGTGTTCGCGATACTCCTGTCCGCCGGCACCGCGTTCGTGCTCGGCCTCGTGGCCGCTTGGCGCGGCGCGCGCGGTGACCTGCGCGCGGCACTGGCCCAGTCGCAGCGCACGCAGGGCGGCGGCGGCGCGAGCTATCGTATTCGCGGATCGCTCGTGGTGGTTCAGCTCGCGATGACGGTGGTGCTGCTGGTCGGTGCGGGGCTGCTCGCGCGCAGCTTCGTGCGGCTCATGACGATCGACACGGGATTCCGCACGCACGACATG
>JAQBQC010000366.1 GCA_028287205.1 Gemmatimonadota bacterium | reverse complement strand
GGAGGTCACATCGATCAGGGCGGAGCGGTTGCCGTCGCTCTCGGCGTTCGGCGACTACGGATACATCGGCGACAAGCGGCTGCTCGGCACCTACGATTGGGGCGTGCAGGTCTCCATTCCCATCTTTGACGGCCTGCGGCGCGAAGGGCGCATCCAGGAAGCGAAGGCGATGGCGAACGAGATCGACGTGCGACGGCGCGACCTGCGCCAGCAGGCGGCGATCGAGGTGCGCGGTGCGCTGCTCGATCTCGCTTCAGCGCGCCAGGAGGCTGATGCGGTGCGCGAGGCACTCAGGCTCGCACAGCAGGAGGTCGCGCAGGCACAGGAGCGCTTCCGGGCCGGGGTGGCGGGGAATGCCGACGTGATCACCGCGTCGCTCGCGCTCAACTCGGCACGCACGCAGGCAGTGAATGCGCTTTCCAGCTATCAGGGCGCGAAAGTGGCACTGGCACGTGCAGTGGGCTCGGTCACCGCGCTTCCATAGCTCGACAGGCTGCACACACAGACTTCACGCAATTCGAGACGAACGACAGTCAAACGACACAGAGGACTAGCAACATGGGGACGACCACAGAACCGACAAAACAATCCCAGACGCCGCCGCCGCAGCCGCCGCCGGCGCGCGAGCCTGTCGCGCCTCCCGCGAAAGGCACGATGCGAAAGAAAATCATCCTCGGTGTCATCGCGATCGGCGTCGTGATCGCGCTCGTGTGGGCGGTCAGAACGTTCGTCTACTCGCGCGGCCACGAGACCACCGACAATGCGCAGGTGGACGGACACATCGTGCCCGTGCTCGCGAAGGTCGGTGGCTACGTGACGGCCGTCCTCGTGGAGGACAACGACACGGTGCGCAAGGGACAGACGCTCGTTCGCATTGATCCTTCGGAGTACCGCGTGAAGGTCGCGCAGGCGGAGGCGGATCTCGCAGCGGCGCAGTCCGCGGCCGGCGGCCGGCAGTTCACGGGACAATCGCAGGCGGCAGTGGCGACGGCCACGGGCCAGCGCTCCGCGGCCGATGCGCAGATTCAGGCCGCGCTCGCGAATCAGCAGAAGGCGAATGCCGATCTCGCGCGCATGCGCGATCTCGTCTCGAAGCAGATCGTGTCGGCGCAGCAGCTCGACGCGGCGCAGGCCGCGGCGGCATCCGCAGCCGCGGATGTGGAAGCGCTGCAGCGGCAGGCGTCTGCGGCCGGAGGTGCGGTGCAGAACGCGCAGGCCGGCGTGCGACTCGCGCAGGCGAGGATGCAGGCGCAGCAGGCGGCGCTCGACAACGCGAAGCTGCAGCTCAGCTACACAGATGTCACGGCGCCCGAGTCGGGCACGATCTCCAAGAAGCAGGTGGAGCCGGGGCAGCTCGTGCAGCCCGGGCAGACGCTCATGTCGATCGTCGTCGACACGGGCACCTGGGTGACCGCGAACTTCAAGGAGACGCAGCTCAACCGAATGCGCGTCGGGCAGCCCGTGTCGTTCGAGGTGGACGCCTACCCTGGGTGCGCGGCCGAAGGCAAGTTACAGAGTCTGAGCGGAGCGACGGGCGCGCGGTTCGCACTGTTGCCGCCGGACAATGCAACGGGCAACTTCACGAAGGTGGTGCAGCGCCTGCCCGTTCGCATCGCCATCACGAAGGGATGCGGGCCCACGCGGCCGCTTCGCCCGGGCATGTCCATCGTCGCGCACACGGATATCAGACAATAATGACCACCGTCTCGACCCCGAGCACGACGCTGCCTTCGCGTGATGAGGCGCTCGCGCTGATGCACGAGTACACGGCCAGCGAGTCGCTGCGCGCGCACATGCTCTCGGTCGAGGCGGCGATGCGCGCGTACGCGGTGCGCTTCGGTGAGGATCCGGAGCGCTGGGGGCTCACGGGATTGCTCCACGACTTCGACTACGAGCGCTTTCCGAACAACGCGCATTCAGCCACCGAAGAGCATCCGGCCGAAGGGGTGCGAATTCTCCGCGAACGAGGCTATCCGGAGGATATGCTCGAGGCGATCCTGGGACATGCGACGTACTGTGCCGTGCCGAGGGAGTCGAAGATGGCGCAGACGCTGTTCGCCGTGGATGAGCTCACGGGGCTGATCACCGCGTCGGCGCTCGTCCGTCCTTCGAAGAGCGTGCTCGATCTCGATGGCCGCTCGGTACGTAAGAAGATGAAGGACAAGGGGTTCGCTCGTGGCGTGAGCCGCGAGGACGTCGTTCAGGGCGCGTCCGAGCTTGGAGTAGAGCTGGACGAGCACATTCAGTTCGTCATCGAGGCGATGCGTCCGGTCGCCGACTCTCTTGGGCTTAAAGGAACAGCTGTCGCCGGGTAGCTCCGGCCTGCCAACGCTGTGCCCTTGCGGTGCGTATGATCGAGACGCCACGCTCATCACACATGACCGCCCTACCGCTCCACCTTTACGGCAATCCAGTGTCCGCGCCTCCGGCTGAGTCCGCTCAGCCGGACGCTGAGCGTGCGCTGGTGCGGGAAGCGCAGAACGGCAGCGAGGCGGCGTTTGCGACGCTCGTGCATACTCATATGCGCCGGGCGTACGCGGTGGCGCGGGCGATCTGTGCGACGCACGAGGATGCGGAGGATGCGGTGCAGGACGGCTTTCTGCACGCATACCGCGCGCTCGAGCGTTTTCGCCCGGAGCAGGCGTTCGCGGCGTGGCTGAATCGCATCGTCGCGAACGCTGCACTGGACATCGGTCGTCGTAGAAAGGTGAGGGACGCTGATTCGTTGCCGGAAACGCTCTCCGTGCCACAGTTCGATCCGTCGGAGCGGTCGGAGCTCCGCGGAAGGCTTGGCATGGCGCTCGAGGTGCTTCCGAATCGCCAGCGGTCGGTGCTCGTGTTGCACGACGTCGAGGGCTACACGCACGGCGAGATCGGAACAATGCTCGGAATTCCCGAAGGGACGGCGCGATCGGACCTTCATCATGCGCGTGCATCGCTGCGAGAGCGGCTGCGCGATCTCTGGAGTGAGCGATGAGGATGGAACCGCGAATCGGACCGCAAGGACGGGACGACGAGTTGACCCGGGAGCTGCGACGCATGCATGAGCCGCCGGGCGGCGACGCGTTCTGGGAAGCGCTCGAGCGCGGTATTCTCGCGCGCGTCACTGCGGGCGAAGATGATTCGTGGTGGCGGCAGGTCGCGCGGTGGCGTCGCGGACTCGCGCTCGCCGGCGCTGCGGCGATCGTAGTGGCGGGGCTGGTCGCGCAGCACTCCAATCGGGAGCGCTCGATCGCCGCGTACAGGGAAATCGAATCGAGCCGGGTCGTTCCGGTGCAGGTCGCGAGTGAAACGGAGCGCGAAGCATCGCGCGACGTGACGCTGCGGTACGTGGTGGGTCCATGAGCCGGAGTTGCCGATGAGGAAATCGAAGTCGATGGCGGTTGGCTTTCTTCTCGGCACGCTCGTGTGCGGAGGCGCGCTCGGTTTTTCGCTCGATCGCGTGCTCACGCGTCCCGCGTGCGATGCGAACACGGACCGTCAGGCCGTGCGGGCTTTCATGGCGTCGAAGCTGCAGCTGTCCCCGCTCCAGCGCGCGCAGGTGGACAGCCTGCTCGACATTCGGCATCGCGAGATCAGCAGGATCGTCGCGCCGGTTCGCCCGCAGCTCGATTCCGTGCGCGAGGCTACGCGCGCGCAGATCAAGCGCCTGCTCGATGCTGGCCAACAGCAGCGGTTCCAGGCCTGGGTGGACGAGTCGAAGAAGGAAGACGCCAAGCAGTAATGATCCGCATGAAAAGCCGGCCCGGAGCAGACGCTCCGGGCCGGCTTTCTCATGCGGCGGCTGCGGCTAGTACTTCTTCGCGCCACCGTCGTTGTAGTCACTCCTCGAGCGATCGAGCTTCTCGTCGATCTTCTCCTCGGCCTTCCCGACATTCTTCTGAATCTTTCCCTCGGCCTGCTGAGCGCGCCCCTTCAAGTGCTCGCTCGGATTATCGAGCGCGTCGCCCAAGTCGCCGCGAACCTTTCCCACCGTCTCCTTCACGCTTCCCTTGATCTCGTTGGCCACGCCCTTGTCGGCCATGTTGTTGTTCTT
>JAQBQC010000339.1 GCA_028287205.1 Gemmatimonadota bacterium | reverse complement strand
CTGCACTTCGCGAGCCCGGCCAGTCCGATCGACTATCTCGAGCTGCCGATCCCCACGCTCAAGGTGGGCGCGCTCGGCACGCACAACGCGCTGGGCCTCGCCAAGGAGAAGGGCGCGCGCTTCTTCCTCGCCTCGACGAGCGAGGTGTACGGCGACCCGCTGGTGCATCCGCAGCCGGAGACGTATTGGGGCAACGTGAATCCCGTGGGCCCGCGCGGCGTGTACGACGAATCCAAGCGCTTCGCCGAGGCGCTGACGATGGCGTACCATCGCTTTCACGGGCTCGACACGCGCATCGTCCGCATCTTCAACACATACGGTCCGCGCATGCGGCCGCGCGACGGACGCGTCGTCTCGAACTTCATCGTCCAGGCGCTGCGCAACGAGCCGATCACGATCTACGGCAACGGATCACAGACGCGAAGCTTCTGCTACGTCTCCGATGAGGTGGAGGGGATCTATCAGCTGTTCATGAAGGGCGATCACGATCCCTGCAACATCGGCAATCCGGACGAGTACACGGTGCGCCAGCTCGCCGAGATGGTTCGCGAGCTGACGAAGACCACGGCCCCGTTGGTCGAGCGGCCGCTTCCCGAAGACGATCCCAAGATCCGCAAGCCGGACATCACGCGCGCCCGCGCGATGCTCGGGTGGGAGCCGAAGGTCGGCATCCGCGAGGGACTGCAGAAGGCGATCGACTATTTCGCGAGCCTTCCTGCCGACCGGATGAAGCCGCGTGCCTGAGAAGGTCGTCGTCACCGGCGCGGCGGGCTTCATCGGATCACACGTCGTCGACGCACTGCTCGCGCGCGGCGACATCGTCGTGGGCATCGACAACTTCGATTCCTTTTACGATCCGGACATCAAGCGCGCGAATCTCGCCGACGCGATGCTGCATCCATCGTTCGAGCTCGTCGAGGCGGATGTGCGGGATGCCGCGGCGATGCGACGCGTGATCGACGCCTTCCACCCCGACGCGATCGTGCATCTCGCCGCTCGCGCGGGAGTTCGTCCGTCGATCCAGGATCCCGCGCTCTACGCAGCGGTGAACGTGCTCGGCACGACGGTGGTACTCGACGCCGCACGCGCTGCGAAGGTGTCGCGCCTCATCGTCGCCTCGAGCTCGAGCGTGTACGGCAACGATGCGACGCCACCCTTTCGCGAGGATGACGCCGCGATCAGGCCCATCAGCCCCTACGCCGCGACGAAGCGCGCGGCGGAGCTCATGTGCGAGACGTACGCCGGGCTCTGCGACTGGATGCGCATCATCTCGCTCCGATTCTTCACGGTGTACGGCCCACGCCAGCGCCCCGATCTCGCGATCCACTCGTTCACGCGCAGGATCATCGCGGGGGAGCCCGTGCCGTTCTTCGGTGACGGGACGGCGGAGCGCGACTACACGTACATCACGGACACGGTGCAGGGCGTGCTCGGTGCCGTGGATCGCACGCGTACCTCGAAGCCGGGGCACGAGATCTACAATCTCGGCGAGTCGGCGGTGACGTCGCTGTCCACGCTCGTCGAGCTGATCGAGCGGGCGGTCGGCAGGAGCGCAAGGCTCGAGCGGCTTCCTGCTCAGCCAGGCGACGTGCGTCGCACGCTCGCAGATATCTCCCGGGCGCGAGAGCACCTGGGATACGCGCCGTCGGTGCAGGTGCGCGACGGCATTCCACGGTTCGTGGCTTGGTTCCGCGAGAGCGGCATCGGCGCCGCGTCTGCCACTACGGCCGCGCGCGGCTGAACCCGCCGCCCTCTTCGGGGTAACACACTGCTCATGCCCTTTCTCAGACGAATGCGATTCAGCGCCGTCGTGGCCGTAGTCATGGTCGCCGGCTGTCATCACGGCGGTTTTCAGCCACTCAAGTTCCCATCGCATCAGGCGCTGTACGACGCGTCGCTCAGCGAGCTGAAGAAGCACAAATGGGATCACGCGATCGCGGGTTTCGAGAAGCTCACGACCGACCTGCCCGCGCGCGATCCGCTCCTCCCCAATGCGTACTACTACCTGGGCGAGGCGCACATGGGGAAGAAGGAGTACATCCTCGCCGCGCAGTCGTACTCGCGCGTCGCGGAAAACTTCCCGGAAGACACGCTCGCTGACCGGTCGACGTACAAGACGGGCATCGCGTATTCGAAGCTGTGGCGTCGTCCCGGACTCGATCCGCAATACGGCGAGACCGCTCGTTCCACCTTTCAGAGCTTTCTCGCGGCATATCCCGACTCGCCAATGCGCGACTCGGCCCAGATACAGATCGACAAGCTGGACGAGTGGTTCGGGATCAAGGGCTACAACAACGGCGTCACGTACTACAAGCGGAAGGCGTACGACTCGGGGATCATCTATTTCCGCGATGTCGTGAAGCAGTATCCGAAAACGGACGCCGCCCGCAAGTCGCAGATTCGGCTCGTGCAGTCGTATCGGGCGATCAAGTACAAGGAAGACGTGGCGGAAACGTGCGGCACGCTCGTGAAGAACTATCCGAAGGACAACGACGTTCAGAAAGTGTGCAAAGGGGTGAAGCCCACTCTGGTGGCAGACAGCACGGTGAAGCCGGCGGCGCCTGCGACAACGCCGACCGTCGCGCCGTTGCCGAATCCGCCGGTGCCCGTCGCGCCGACGTCGCCCACGCCGGTCCCGAACCCGGGCGCGCCCGCGCCGGGGACCACCCCTCCAAAGCGCTGAGCTGACCGTGCGACTCGGCGTCCTGGGCGGGACGTTCGATCCTCCGCACATCGGCCATCTGCTCGCCGCGAGCGACGCGTGCGAAGCGCTCGCGCTCGATAAGGTTCTCTTCGTCCCGGCGAAGGTCCCGCCCTACAAGTCGCGCACGGTGCAGGCGTCGCCCGAGCAGCGGCTGGAGATGCTCGCGCTGACCCTTGGCAGCGACCCGCGCTTCGAGGCGAGCCGCCTCGAACTGGAGAGGGACGGGTTATCTTTCACGGTGGACACACTCGACGCGCTCGCGAAGGGGACGCCCGGGGTGTCGCTGTTCATGCTCATCGGCGAGGACCTCGCCGCGCAGATCGCGGGCTGGCGCGATGCGTCGCGGATCGCGGATCTGGCAACGATCGTCGTTCTGGTTCGCGCGACCACGGCCACGCAGAGTGCGCTCGAGTCGACGCTGCCGATGACGAAGCTGGCGACACGACGCATCGAGCTCTCGTCCACGGAGATCCGGGATCGAGTACGGGCCGGGCGCTCGATTCATGGATTTGTGACCGATGCCGTATCCGCGTTCATAGACGCGGCCGGCTTGTACCGATAGAGGCAACGGATGCTCAAGAAAATCGCCACATCACTGTTCGGCACCAGGCACGCGCGCGAGATGAAGCGCGTGCAGCCGATCGTCGATGCGATCAATCAGGAATACGAGCGGTTGCACTCGGTGTCCGAGGAGGAGCTTCGCGGTCAGACCGCCAAGCTCCGCGGGATCATCGCCGAGCGCGCGCGGCCACTCGAGGAAAAGATCGCGGCGCTGCGCGAGGAGAAGCACTCGTCGCCCGACGCGGAGGTGCGCGATCGGATCGACCGCGAGATCAACGGGCCGGACGGCAAGAGCGGACTGGACGCCGAGCTGCGCGATGCCATCGCGGAGTCGCTCGACGAGATCCTCCCCGAGGCGTTTGCGACGGTGCGCGAGGGCGCTCGCCGACTCCTGGGGACCACCGCGATGGTGGCGGGGCACGAGACACCGTGGAACATGGTGCACTACGATGTCCAGCTGATCGGCGGCATCCAGCTCCACTTCGGCAAGATCGCCGAGATGGCCACCGGTGAAGGGAAGACGCTCGTCGCGACGCTTCCGCTCTATCTCAATGCGCTCGCGGGCCGCGGTGCGCATCTCGTCACCGTGAACAACTATCTGGCCCGTCGCGACTCGCAGTGGATGGGGCATCTCTACAGCTACCTCGGCCTCGTCGTCGGCTGCATCGACGATACGGAGCCCAACACGCTGGAACGCCGTGCCGCGTATCTCTGCGACATCACGTACGGCACGAACAACGAGTTCGGCTTCGACTATCTGCGCGACAACATGGTCGTCTCGCTCGACCAGCGCGTGCAGCGCCCGCACTGGTACGCGATCGTCGACGAGGTCGACTCCGTGCTCATCGACGAGGCGCGCACGCCGCTCATCATCTCCGGCCCCGTCGGCGACGAGAGCGACCTCCAGTATCGTGAGTACAACGCCACCGTCGCGCGTGTGGTGCGCGCGCAGTCGGATGACGCCAATCGACTGGTCGCCGAGGGTGAGGCATCGATGGCGAGCGGCGACACCGAGAATGCGGGGCTGCGCTTCTATCAGGCGCAGCTCGGCGCGCCGAAGAACAAGCGCCTGCTCAAGGCGCTGCAGGAGCCCGGCGTCAAGCAGCTCGTGCAGCGCATGGAGCTCGACCACATCGCAGACCGCAAGCAGCCGGCGGCGAAGCAGCAGTTCCGCGACATCGAGGAGCGGTTGCTGTACGTGCTCGACGAGCGCGGCCACACGGTGCACCTCACGGATCGCGGGGCGGATCTCATGTCACCGGGCGATCCGGATGCATTTCTGCTCCCGGACATCTCGGAAGAGGTGCACCGCATCGATCACGATGCGTCGCTCGCGCCGCAGGACAAGCTCGACGCGCGCGCGGCGATCGAGCGCGCGTACGCCGAGCGCAGCGAGCGGCTGAACATCGTGCATCAGCTGCTGCGCGCCCACGCGCTGTACGAGAAGGACGTGAACTACGTCGTGCAGGATGGGCAGGTGCTGATTGTCGATGAGTTCACGGGCCGTACGATGCCCGGACGTCGGTGGTCCGAGGGGCTGCACCAGGCGGTCGAGGCCAAGGAAGGGGTGCAGGTGAAGGGCGAGACCCAGACCATGGCCACGATCACGATCCAGAACTACTTCCGCATGTACGAGAAGCTCTCGGGCATGACCGGTACGGCCGAGACGGAAGAGACGGAGTTCCACAGCATCTACAAGCTCGATGTCGCCGTGATCCCGACGAACAGGCCCGTCATCCGTGACGACCGCCAGGACTGGATCTATCGCACGCGCCGCGAGAAGTACAACGCGATCCTCGAGGAGACGCAGCGTCTCCACGCGCTCGGCTATCCGGTGCTCGTGGGAACGGTGAACGTCGACGTGTCGGAGACGCTCGCGCGCATGTTCCAGCGCGCCGGCATCAAGCACAACGTGCTGAACGCGAAGTACCACCAGCGCGAGGCGGAGATCGTGGCCGAAGCCGGGCAGCCGGGCACGGTGACGATCGCGACGAACATGGCCGGCCGCGGAACGGACATCAAACTCGGCGAAGGCGTCACGGAGTCGAAGGCGTCGGAGATCAAGGATCCCGACGGCAAGACGATTCAGGTCACCGAAGACGGCGGCCTGCACATCATCGGATCCGAGCGCCACGAGTCGCGGCGCATCGACCGGCAGCTGCGTGGACGCGCGGGCCGTCAGGGTGATCCCGGCGCGACCCAGTTCTTCCTCTCGCTCGAGGATGATCTGATGCGCCTGTTCGGCTCCGAGCGCATCGCGAAGCTGATGGATCGCCTCGGCGCGCAGGAGGGCGAGGTGCTCGCACATCCGCTCATCACGCGCTCGATCGAGCAGGCGCAGAAGCGCGTCGAGCTGCAGAACTTCCAGGCGCGCAAGCGGCTGCTGGAATACGACGACGTGATGAACCAGCAGCGCGAGGTCATCTACTCGCTGCGCGCCTTCGCGCTCGAGGGCGGGGAAGAGCTCAAGGGTGAGGCGCTCAAGATGGTGGAGCGCGCGATCGAGCGTCGCGTCGAGCAGTCGCTGGAGGGCTACGACTCCGAGAGCGACTGGGACTTCGGCGTGCTGCGACAGGATCTCCTCATGCACTACCTGCTCTTCGTGCCGGAGCTCGAGGATGGCGCCGCCGAGAAGCCGGGGACGATCGCCGAGGCGA
>JAQBQC010000325.1 GCA_028287205.1 Gemmatimonadota bacterium | reverse complement strand
ACGGGGATCAACTCCTCCACGAGCGGAGTGCTCATGAGGGCGCTGGATCGCCCTCGGGCGCGGCGCGCTTCCGGGAGCGCTGCGTGAGCTTCACATGCTCGGACTTCACGTCATCCGGGGGCGTGAGATAGCCCCAGGAGAGCGACCCTTCCTGCCGGTACGTCTTGCCGAGGGTAATGGCGAGCTTCGCCTTTGCTAGCTCCTTGCCGAGATAGAAGGCGTGCGTCGCCTCGTCGACACCGAGCTGCGCGAAGATCTCCTGGATGTCCGTGCCACGCACGAAGAGATCGCGATTGAGCACCGTGATCGTGCTGCGATCGGTGAAGATGCGGAAGTTCGGATCGGTGATGCGGCTCTGCAGCTCGCGCAGCTCTGCCTCGCCATACTCGAGAATCTTTGGATCCTTCACGGTGACGAGGCGATCATCCACACGCTTGGGCACGATCTTCTTCGTCACGGCGTGATACATGAGCCGGCGCGCGATGTCGATCTCGCGCACGGCGCCGTGCGCCCAGGGAATGACCTCGGTCGTGAGAACCGCACGAATGCCGAGCTCCTGGCAGATGGCGATGAGGATCGCGTTCACACCGGTCGTATCCGCTGCCGTGAGCTCGGTGATGTTTCCGATGCCCATCATCATCTCGGCGTTCGGCCACCGTCGTCGCGCCTGCGCGTAGCGCTCGATCGATGCGGTGAAGCCGAATCCGATCGGCTCGATGATCGGATCGATGAGATACGGGACATCGAGCTTCGTCAGCAGCTCGATCGTGGCCCCGATGGTCTCGAGCGGCGCACCGAAGTCGGGGAGCGCGACAACGCGAACGCCGCGTCCCGCGAGCTCGCGAGCGACACCGAGATTGCTGCCATTGATGCTGAGCACCAGTGTCGCGCCCGCATCGACTGCCGTGCGGATCTCGTCGGCGTTGAAGGTGTCGATGCTGACGCGCATTCCGGCGGCAACGAGCTCACGGATGACGCTGCCGAGCTCCGGAAAGGCGAGCCCCGGTGTGCACCCGATGTCGATGTAGTCAGCGCCCGAGTCGCGGAAGCGCTGCGCCTCGCGCATGATCGCGTCGCGTGAGAGTCGCGGCGCGTTGTTGATCTCGGCGATGATCTCGATGTCCCACTTGCCGTACTCTTCGCGCACGGCAGCCTGGCCGAAGTATTCCGGGATCTCGCGCAAATCCTTGGGACCTTTCTCCACGCGCACCGCGAAGCGATCGGCGATGGACGCGACGGCGCCCTCACACAGACCGGGGATGAGCACGAGGTCCGTGCCTTCCGGCACCGCGAGATGCTTCGCGATCCACTCGGTGGTCATGAGCGCCGCGACGGTAATCGGCAGCATCGCGACGTCGGTCGCGAACGGCGCCTTCATGGATGCCAACGTGCCGCGAAGCGCCGGCTCGGCGAGCTTCCCGGTTACGAAGAGGACGCGCGAAGGCGCTGCGGCCGCTGACACTTACTTGGGATCGCCGCCCCGAACGAACTTGTTCGGCGTGCCTTCGAGGCCGGTGGTCCGCCCGCTCTCCGGACGCCAGAGCACCGCATCCTCGATCTTGCGCGCGAGCTCGAAGTCCTTGTCGGTGATGCCGCCCGCGGAATGCGTTTGCAGCTTCACGCCGACCTTGGCCCACGTCACCGTGAGATCGGGATGGTGGTACGCCGCTTCCGAGAGATACGCGATGATGTTGACGAGCATCAGCGTGGTCGGCCAGCCGTCCGTCTTGAACTGGCGACGGATCCACTTGTCCTCATAGTACCACCCCGGGAGCTCGCCCAGCTTCTCGACGATCTGCTCTTCGCTGTACGTCGGATCCTTTCTGACCATCATGTTCGGCTCCTCGAATTGTTCTTCACATTATCACGCCGCCGCCAACCATCAGCATCTGTCCAGTCATGAACGCGGAATCCGGCGACGCGAGAAATACCGCGGCACGGGCGACGTCTTCCGGAGTGCCCCAGCGGCCGAGTGGCGTGGACTCGGCCACGCGGCGGTAGTACTCCGGATCCATCGTCGTCGCGGCAAACTCCGTCTCGATCCAACCCGGGCCGAGGATGTTGACGCGAACTTTCGGAGCAATGGAGCGCGCGAGCGATTTGCTGAAGCTGAGAATCCCGCCCTTCACCGCGGAGAACATCTGCGGGTTCTTTCCTTCCATGCCGAAAAGTACGTGATCCCAGCTCATGTTGATAATCACGCCGCCATCGGGCTGCTCCTGCATCACGTTCGCGGCCTCCCACGATGCGAGGATGGTGCCGCGCAGGTCGACCATCAGAAGCTGGTCCAGCTTCTCGAGGCGCGATTTCCTTGCATCGTCGCCCGTGAGAATGTCCGCACCTGCGTTGTTGATCCAGATGTCCACACGCTCGAACTGATCGGTGAGGTCGCGCGCGAGTGCAGAGATCGATGCGGGATCCGACAGCTCGAGCTGGAAGACGGCGGCGCGCCGGCCGATGCGCTCGATCTCGGTGGCAACGGCGCTTGCCTCGCGCCGACTCGAGCGGAACGTGATCGCGACGTCGGCGCCTGCGCGGGCAAGGGCGATTGCGATCGCGCGGCCGATTCCTGTGGATGCACCGGTCACGAGCGCGACTTTGCCGGCGAGAGGATACACTGCGTCGGGCAACTGGTGGCGCTCCCGAAGATGATGCTAGCTTACCGGCGACTCTGCACTAATAAGTGCCGGATGCGTGGACGGAACAAGGGGGAAGTGCATGCGTCTGCTCGTGAGCGTCCGCAATGCGGAGGAAGCGCGGGCCGCCCTTGCCGGTGGGGCCGAGATCATCGATGCGAAGGAGCCGTCGCTGGGCGCGCTGGGGGCGGTGGACATTGACGTCCTGAAAGAGATTGTGGAGGCCGTCAACGGGATGCGCCCCGTGAGCGCTGCGCTCGGTGACTCCGGAGATGCGGAGTCGCTGGCGAGTGCTGCGCGAGCGGCCGCGGAAGCGGGGGCGATGTTCGTGAAGGTGGGATTCGCCGACGTGCGCGATCCCGGCGCGGTGCGCGCGAGGCTCGCGCGCGTGAGGGATGGTGCGCTGCTCCCGTCCTCGCCGTGCGCGGTGGTTGCGGTGGCCTACGCCGACTGGGATGAGGTTGGTGGTGCGGCGCCGCAGACGGTGCTCACGGCCGCCGCCGCCGAAGGGGCGATGGGTGTGCTCGTCGACACCGTGCGAAAGGACGGTGCGGGGCTCTTCCGATGTCTCGGCCGCGCGGCGCTCGGATCGCTGGTGCGTGATGCGCGCGCGCGGTCGCTGATGGTGGCGCTGGCCGGACGCATCAGCATCGAGGATCTGTCGTTCGCCTACGAGGCTGGTGCGGAGATCGTGGGTGTGCGCGGAGCGGCGTGTGAGTATGGGCGCGAGGGGCGCGTGCGCGAGAGCCGGGTGCGCGAGCTGGTATCGGCGCGCGATCTGCTGCGCGTGCACCGCGGGGACTCGTATGCGATCGCGCGCGAGCTCACGCGGGAAACCAGCTTCCACTGAGCATGTCGGGCGTGACAATCGTGCATCTGAGCGCAGATGGGCGGGCACGCTCGAAGTAGCGATCGACAATCTCGCGATGATCGTGGGCCGACGGTTTGATGAGAATCAACTCTTGCGCGCCGACTTCGGCTGCGATCCACGCGGCGATGCTGTCGCTCGTCACGTCCCAGCTGTGCGGAAGCGGGTCGGCTTCGCGCAGCCACCGATACGGGGCCAGGACCGGAATTCTGCCGCGCACGTGCGCACGAGCGATCTCGCCGCGGCGATACACGAGCTCCGCGTTGCGCAGGCGCGACGCCAGCAGTATCGCGTACTGGTCCATGCCGAGGATAGCCATCCAGTGCGCGTCATCGGAGCTCAGCGAGTGGTGCTCGTCGATGGCGCGGACGGCATCGGCGAAAGGGCCGCCACCGGGCACCACGACGAACGAGTGCTCGGACGAGAGAAGCTCGAGTGCGGCGAGGGAGCGAGGGAGCGCGTCTCCGAGCGAGAGGAGCGCGCCGCCGACCTTGATGACGGCGTCGATCACGAGTGCGAGTGCAGCCAGCGCTCGAGCAGGCGTGCGACCGCGAACGCGGTCTCGGCGCCGGCGGTGCGCGGCGCTCCGGCGGCGATGAGATCATCGTGCGCGACGTGGAGGCCGGCGCGGCGCGCAGCGGCGCGTGCCAGGAAGGCGCCGTGGCCGGCGATGACCGCGGTTTCGAGATGCGGATGACGATCGCGCACGCGCGTGATGGACGCAGCAATGCGCGCGACCATCGCGTCGGCAACGAATGCGGCGATGCGATCGATGTCGGAGTCGTCGAGGAGCTCGCGATCGGCGCATACGATGCGGGCGATGCGCTCGCCCGCAAATTCGCGCGACGAGGGGCGCGCGTCGGGCGTTGGTGTGGTATAGCCCTCCGGCGTGAGATCACCGCGCCAGACATGGATATCTCCGGCGAGGGCGAACGATTCGGCGGAGACACCGGCGAGACCGTCGTGCAGCGGCACCCGATGAACGATCGCCTCCACCGGCGTGCGCACGGCGCCGAGATAAAGGAGCTCGCCGGAGAGGAGACGCTCGGGATCGGTGCGCCCGATCGCAGCAACGCGCCCGCCGCTGATGGGGACGATGTCGGTGGTCGTGGTTCCGACGTCGATGAGGATCGCGTCGGAGACGAGGGTGGCTACCAGAGATGCGATGGCGGTCCAGTTCGAGGCGGCGACGAGCAGTGGTGCCTCGCGCGCGACGGGCAGATCGAGGAAGCGACCATCGACGGTGTAGACGAGCGTGCGCGCGGCCGGAAAGGCGCGCTCGACGGCATCGAGCACGTACGCCACCCCGTCGCGTTTGGTACGAAAGAACTGCGACAGCTCGGCCGTCATCGTGATTGCGTGCGCATCCGACTTCTCGGCGCCGAGCACCGTAGCGATACCTTCAAGGCGCGCTGCGAGTGCGGCGGGGGCGCGCTGGATCTCGAATGGGTCGTTGCGTGCCGCGAGCGACGCTTCGCCACAGACTCGGGCAGCCTTGGTGTTGACGCCGCCGATATCCCAGCCGATTACAGTCATATGCTCGAGCAGCTCCGTGGGTGCAGACGATGCGCATTATACCGGTAATCGATCTCCGTGCTGGAGAGGCGGTGCACGGAACGGGAGGCGATCGCGCACGCTACGAGCCCGTCAAGTCCGCGATCACGCCTTCGCTGGGAGACGCGGTGGCGCTCGCGCAGGCCTACGTCGTGGTGCTCGGAACGAGCGAGTTGTACGTGGCGGACCTCGATGCACTCGAAGGGGGCGCGGCGCAATACGCAATGCACCAGCGACTCTCCCGAATCGCACGAAGCTGGATCGACGCTGGTCTTCGATCCGAAGCGGACGCGTGCGCGTTGATCGATGCGGGCGCAGATCGTGTCGTCGTGGCGCTCGAGACGATGCCGGGTTTCGAGCTGCTCCACGCGATCGTGCGGAGGCTCGGAGCGGATCGGGTGGCGTTCAGTCTCGATCTGCGCGATGGTGCTCCACTCGCGAGCGCGGACGCGTTACGTGCGATGACAGCGCGCGAGCTCGCACGACGGGCTGTGGATGCCGGCGCGGAGACTGTCATCGTGCTGGATCTGGCGAAGGTAGGTGGCTTGGGCGGCACGGACGACGCAATGATGCGCGACTTGCGCGCGGCGCTTCCGGGGGTGGATCTGATCGCGGGCGGAGGGGTGCGGCACCAGGCTGATCTCGATCGGCTCGCCGCCGCCGGGGCGAATGGTGCCCTGGTGGCGACGGCGGTGCATCGCGGAGTGATCGGACGCGATCGGGTGTGACGAGCTAGTGGTGCGTGGTGTCCGCGCGCTGCTGCATGCGAGACATGCCCGGCATGTTGGACATCGACGCCGTGGTCGAATCGCCACCTTCCTTGTTCATCGGCATCGACTTCATGTCCATCGCCTCATGTGCCTCGTGCGCCTTCGCGGGGCGTGACGCACGCATCTCGCTGTACGACGGGAGCGCGTCGATGTCGCGCTTGATGTCGGCGTTGGCAAGATCCAGCACGGGCCACTCCGCCATGTCGTTCGGGCTGAACACGCCGTTGATGTGTCCCATCCCGCCCTCCGCAATCGTCTTGCCGGTCGGATTGTCGTACTCGGCTACGACCCGATACTTGTGATGCGCTTCGATCGGCAGCGCTTCCTCGTGGAAGCCCCAGATGAAGCGGCCGACTTTCGAGATCTCTCCGTTGCGGTCGCGATCGGACTTGAGGCGCACGAGCACCTTCCCCGTTTCCGCATCCTCGAAACGCACGGCGGTGCCGTAATCGTGGAGATGCCCGCCAATGCCGATGAGACGCCCGCTCAACGGGAACTCGAAGTCGTAGGCGCGCGAGGATTTTCCCGCGGGCACATCGAAGGTGGTGACTCCGCCGATGTGATTGTTGACGTCCACGTACATCGGGAGCACCGGGTTCTGCAAACGCGACTTCGGAATGAACGCCAGCGTCATCTTGAGATACGCGTTGTGAATGTCGTGTCCCGAATCGTTGTGCCACATCGCGTAGACGCCGAGGTGTTGTCCCTTGGCGAGCGGAACGCCGACACCCGC
>JAQBQC010000302.1 GCA_028287205.1 Gemmatimonadota bacterium | reverse complement strand
GCCCACGTGCAACACCACGTCGACGCGCCGAACGCCGCGCGCGTCGAGCTTCGCGAGCAGCGCCTCGGTCATGTGCAGCCCCGCCGTGGGCGCTGCTACCGATCCCTTCTCGCGCGCGTAGACGGGTTGGTAGCGCTCGGCGTCCGCCGTCGTATCGGCGCGCGCGATGTAGGGAGGGAGCGGAATGTGCCCGTGTCGCTCGATCGCCGCGTTGATGTCGCCGTCGGTCACGAGCCGCACGATGCGCGTGCGCCTGTCCGTGAGCGAGACGATTTCCACGTCGAAGCCAGTCGCGATGTGCACGCGTCGCCCTGGGTGCAGCTTGCCGCCCGGACTCACCATCGCCTCCCACGTTCCATCCGCCAATGGGCGCAGGAGCAGGATCTCCGCGGGCGCGCCGGAGTCCCGCGTGCCGAGCAGGCGCGCGCGCATCACCTTCGTGGTGTTGAGCACCAGCGCATCGCCGGGTGCGATGATCGATGGGAGCTCAGCGAACGCGCGATGCGCGACCTCTCCAGTGGCACGATCGACTGTGAGGAGACGGCTCGCATCGCGCTTCGGCAGCGGGAGCTGCGCGATCTGTGCGGGGGGAAGCTCGAAATCGTAATCGGACGTTCGCGTCCCGCGCTCGTGGGCGCCGGGCTCCGTCACTCCACGATCGTGAGCGGCCGCTCGCGTGACACGTGACGGTGAGTGGCGAGGTCCGTGATGTCGACGTCGATCATGTAGTTGCCCGGCGTCGCCTCACCGAGATCCAGCGTGACGTAGTCCACCGCCACGGCGTTCGCCGGCACTTGCCGCGGAAAGGTGAGCGAGATGTGATCGCTTCCATTGCCAGAGATCCCGATCGCGCTCTTCACACCGCCGATGATCTTCGCGGCGAACGCCCCGATTCCGCCGCCCTTCTCCCGGCGCAGCGTGATCGTGACGTTGTACGACGAGGTCCCGTTGGCAAGCTTCTGCAGATCGTACGTCTCCCAAAGCATCGCGAACGAATTCCCGCGCTTCACCCGCCCCACGTTGGGCGCGATGCGGAAATCCGACCAGCGGCCCGCGCTTCCATTCGCGGGCGCCACCGAGTCCGCCACGAGGATGTCGCTCACGCCGAAGCCGCCGCCGGGGATCAGCTCGATGCGGCTGGCGGAACGCGCGCCGCGTCCCGCGTCCGCCTGCAACGCCTCGACGCGATAGAGAAACGTTCCCGCCTGCAGGCGCGTGCGCCATGCGTGCATCTGGTTGATGTCCGGGTGCGCGAAGTCGATCGTTTCGTGTGACGTCGCGGCGAACACGGGCTTCGCCCGCCAGGTGAACGCTTCCAGCTGAACATCGAGCGCGCCGCGCGCGAGATCGACATCCTCGACCATGCGCTTCACAGGAAGCTCGGCCGCGAAGTAGACGTCCGATGAGTCCGATGAGGCGCGGAAACGCGTCAGCGACACGTTGATCGAATCCGCGAGCGGCTTCGTGCCCGCATTCGTCCACGCGACTGGAACCGTGTCGCGGAGACGCTGCGTCACTCGCTCGTCGTCGGGATCGAGTGTGGCGACGCCATACGTCGGCAGCTGCCGGAAGAGGAACGTCTCATCCGTGCTGTACCACCAGAGAATGCGAATGCGATGCTCGCCCTGCCCGATCGCATCCGCCGGGAACGAGATCACCGCAGGCGGCGGACCGTAGCGCACGTACACATCGCCGCGGTCCGTGTCGATACCGTGAATGCCGAACTCCTCCACCGAGAATCGCAGCTCCGCGAACACCGCGCGGCTGAGAAATTCGTTCCGCCCCTCGTTGTCGGTCGTCGCCCAGAGCGGATCGGCCATGAGCCAGTACATCCGCTCATCGTTCTCGAGCTCCGAGGCCGGCAGGCGGTTGCGGCTGATGCTGTCCTTCGGCGTGACGATGCGCGAGAGATTCGTGATGCGCGCGCGGTCGCTCGGCGGAAGGAACGCGAGCGCGCTGTCGAATGCAGTGCCCGATTGATGCTCGTCTCCGAGCCGGTGCGAGCCCAGGCCGAGCGCGAGCCACGCCCACCCCTCGGTGTGATCGTCGATGAGTCGCACGCGCGCCAGGTGCTCGAGCTCGATCCAGCGCTGCCGGTCCACGAGCGCACGATAGATGTGGCGCGCCGCACTCGTATTCGAGGGCTGCGCGCGCATCGCCTCCGAGAAGAGCTCGTACGCCTTCAGGTATTCGACGGCGCCCGACCAGTCCTGCGCTGCTGTGCGAATCGTCTGCCGGTCGACGAAGTACGCGATCGAGCGCGGATCTTTCGTGAACTTACGGTCCTTCACGTTGCTGACGATGACGCTGTAGATGTTTCGGTCGGCGAGGTCCTCGTAGTGTCGCCACCACGTCATCCCCATCTCGTCCGCGGCGCGCGAGAGAACGGCGAGATCCTTCCCCTTGCGCGCAGCCTTGAGCGCCTGCTCGAAGAGCGGCGTCGCGCGCCCGCGCGTCGACGCGGAGTTGGACGTCAGGTCGAAGCGCCCCAGGTCGACGAGGTAGCCGGGCGATCCCGGCGCATACCGCGTGGCGAGGCGCAGCGAAGAGTCCGCGAGATTGAGCAGCGCCTCGTTGGCGTTCCGCTTCATGAAGCCCGTGCGCTTTTCCGCGCCGGACATGCGCCACGCGAGCACGCCGCGCCGATGCCATGCCTCCCCGTCGCTGGCGTTCGCGCGCACGGCGGCGTCCAGCAGGCGAAGGGCACCCACAGAGTCGCCTTCGGATGCCAGAGAGTCGGCGTTGGCGAAGCGACTCTCCTCGGTATTCGTCGGGGTATTCGTTTGCGCCGCGGTAGCCCTGGCGGCAAGCAGAAGAACCAGCAATGCGCACCGCATACAGGATAGTTCGCGTCCCGTGGGCGACGCTGTCAAGAGACCCCGTGCAGGCTCACCAATTTCGGACGCCAGAACCATCCGCCGCGAGGTCAGCGGCTGAACATCCTCGACCACCAGGAGCGGCGCTTTCCGTGGCTCGCGCCTCCCGCATTCTGGATCATCTGTGCATACGTCCTGATCAGACCCAGTGTGGCCGGCGTGCTCGGTGTGCTCGGTGTGCTCGGTGTGCCCGGTCTGCTCGGCGTGCCCGAGCGGCCGGGCGTGCCTGCCCTCGGAGTCGCGCCCAGCGACCGGCCGGGCATCATGGCCTGGGTCGACGCTGGCGAAGCGGGCGACCGCTGCATGGGATGAGAGCGTGGCGGATCGCCTGAATCGACGGAGAAGTCCGGGGTGTCGCGATCGAGCCGGGCGCGCGTGTTTCGACTGCGGGGAACGGTCGCGATGCGCCTTTGCCGCTGCGCCGCCTTGTCCGCGAGCTGGGTACCCAGCTGCGTCTTCCCGCTCGCCAGGTAAATCTTGGAGAGCACCGAGAGCGAGCGCACCATGTCGGCATCGCCCGCCTGCGCGCGCTCCTGCAGCGCGAGCGCGCGGCGCACGAGCTCCTCCGCCACTTCGTGCTCGCCGAGCGAGCTGCGCGCATTCGCGACCGCGAGCATGAGCGAGATCGCGTGCGGATGTGTCTCGCCGAGCGATCGTTGCTTGATCGCGAGCAGGCGGCCGAGCAGCGGAGCAGACGCGCGCCAGTCCGCCTTTCTCTGGTGCAGGCGCGCGAGGTTGCTGAGCGAGACGGTCAAATCCGGATGCAGCTCGCCGAGCTGCGTCTCGCCGATCGTGAGCGCGCGGCGATACAGTCGCTCCGCCTGCTCGAGCTCACCGCGCGAGTAGTACGGCGCCGCCAGATCGTTGAGCGCCTGCATGAGCTCCACCGACTCGGTGCCGAGCGCCTGCTCACGAATCGTGAGCGCGCGGCGGAAATAGCTCTCGGACTGCTGGAAATCACGGAGGGAGAACGCGACTTGCCCGAGCTCGGTCAGCGTGACCGCGCCCAGTAACGTTGCTTGCCGAAGCGCGGCGATGTACGCCTGCTCAGCCTCCGCGAACTCGGCGCGCTCGAAGTGCCGGCGCCCGTTTTCGTTGTGCTCCTTCCAGCGTTCTTCGGTGGAGACGGCCATACAACTCCGGGGACGTGCTGGCAAGTGAGCTCATCAGCTCACGCAAGTGGCGCACCGCGAACCATGTATGTATGGACGATTCAGAAGAGCGTCGGTTGTCCCGGAATGGCGGCTGGCGGGGAAAATCCGAAGTGGCGGTACGCGTGCTGCGTCGCTATACGGCCGCGGGGGGTGCGCTGCAGGAAGCCGTTCTGGACGAGGAAGGGCTCGTACACCTCC
>JAQBQC010000180.1 GCA_028287205.1 Gemmatimonadota bacterium | reverse complement strand
AAGGCGGAGCTGCACTGCCATCTCGACGGCTCGCTTCGACCGCAAACGCTCGTCGATCTCGCTGCCGAGCGCGACGTCACGCTGCCGGCCCACTCGGCAATGGGGCTCAGCGAGTACATGCTGGTGCGCAACGCGAACAGCCTCGAGGATTATCTCGCGCGGTTCTCGGTGACGCTCTCCGTGATGCAGGACGCCGCGTCGCTCGAGCGGATCGCGCGTGAGCTCGTCGTGGACGCGGCGCGCGAGGGCGTGCGCTACATCGAGATCCGGTACTCGCCGGTGCTCAACACGCAGGAAGGGCTCTCGCTCGATGAAGCGGTGGAGGCGCCACTGCGCGGCATAGCGACGGGCACGTTCGAGACCGGCACCACCGGGCGCCTCATCATCTGCGCGCTCAGGCATCTCGAGCCCGCCGTGTCGAGCGAGCTCGCGCGACTCGCGGTGGCGTACAAGCATCGCGGTGTCGTGGGCTTCGATCTCGCGGGAGGAGAGCGCGGACATCCCGCGAGCGCGCACGTCGAGTCGTTCGCGTACGCGCGCGTGCACGACCTCGCGGTCACCGTCCATGCCGGCGAGGGCGATGGCGCGGACTCGGTGCGCCAGGCCGTGCACTTCTGCGGTGCGAATCGTATTGGCCACGCCACGCGGCTCTACGAAGACGCGTCGCTCTCCCAGTACGTGAACGATCGCCGCATCGCGCTGGAGATCTGTCTCACGAGCAACGTGCAGACCCGCGCCGTGACGTCGTACGAGGCGCACCCGCTGCGCTCCTATTTCGATCACGGGCAGATGGTCACACTCAACACCGACAACCGTCTGATGAGCGGCGTGATACTCACCGACGAATACGCGCACGCGGCATCCTCGCTCGGATTCAGCCTCGCCGAGCTCGCGAAGATTGCGCGCAACGGCTTCGAGAGCGCCTTCGTGCCCTGGCACGAGCGCCGGAAGATGCTCGACGCCTTCGATCGCGATGTGCCGGCCATCCTCGCCCAGTCGTGAGCGCCAACGTCGAGATGGTCGAGCGCGCGGCCGCGATGGTGCGCGGAAAGATCGGCGGCGACATTGGCACCGCGCTGATTCTCGGGTCCGGACTCGGCGGCCTCGCCGACCGCATTGAAGATCCGATCTCAATTCCGTACCGCGCGATCCCCGGCTTCCCTCCGGCAAACGTTCCGGGACACGCCGGCCGCTTCGTTGCGGGCACTCTAGGTGCGCGGCGCGTGATCGTGGCCGCCGGCCGTTACCATCTGTACGAGGGACACACGCTCGACACGGTCGCGATGCCCACGCGCGTGCTTCACGCGTGCGGCGTGCGCACGCTGTTCGTGTCCAACGCGGCGGGCGGAATCAATCGCATGATGCGCGCGGGCGACCTCATGATCATCGAGGACCACATCAACCTGATGTCGCGCACGCCGCTTGCCGGTCCTTCGCGGGCGGATGAAACGCGCTTTCCGGACATGTCGGCGCCGTACGATCCCGCGTTGATCCGCGCGCTCCGCGATTCGGCCCTCGAGTGCGGCATTCCAGTGACGAGCGGAGTGTACGCGGCGCTGATCGGTCCCGGGTACGAAACGCCCGCGGAAGTGCGCATGCTCGAGACGCTCGGCGCCGACGCCGTGGGCATGTCCACGGTACCGGAGGTGCTCACCGCGCGCGCTCTCGGGATGAGAGTGGCCGGCGTCAGCTGCATCACGAACGTCGCCGCAGGGATGAGCAACACCCCGCTCAGCCACGCCGAAGTGCTCGATACAACCGCGCGCGTGGCCGCGACCTTCGAACGGCTCGTTACGGAGTTCGTCCAGCGAGTCGTGCCTGCATAGCGGAGTGCGCCGCGCACCGCCTCGCTATTTCGCGGGAAGGGTCAGCGTGAACGTGCTGCCCACGCCCAGCTCGCTCTCCGCCATCAGCTCTCCGCCCATTCCTCGCGCGAGCTCACGGCTGATCGCGAGCCCGAGCCCCGTTCCCTCGCTGGCACGCGTGAGCCTCGTGTCGATCTGCACGAAAGGCTCGAACACCCGCTCGAGCTGGTCGGCAGGAATGCCGCACCCGGTGTCCGTCACCTGAATCGCGACCTGTGAGTCGCCAACCAGCGCGCAGTGCGCCGTCACGCGGCCGCCCGGTTCGGTGAACTTGATCGCGTTCGAGAACAGATTGAGCAGGATCTGCTGGAGCTTCTCGGAATCGGCGCGCGCCGTGAGCGGTGAGTCGCAGCGCAAGTATCGAAAGTCGAGCTGCTTCGTGCGCGCCTGCGGTGCGGTGAGTGCTTCGCACGTTGCAAGCACCTCTTCTACGTGTACGTCCGTCAGATAGTAGAGCACCGCGCCCGCATCGATCTTCGCGTAGTTCAACACGCCGTTGATCAGCCCGAGCAGATGTCGCTGGCTTCGCTGAATGCGATCGAGTGCCGCGAGCTGCTCCTGCGTGACCGGACCGTACACGCCCAGCTCGATCAGCTGCGCGTGACCGACGATCGCATTGAGCGGCGTGCGGAGCTCGTGGCTCATCACCGTGAGGAATTCGCTCTTCGCCCTGTTCGCCATCTCCGCATCGGCGCATGCTCGTTCGGCTTCCGCGAGGAGTCGCTCGCGCTCGACGAGCATCGCCCGCCGCTCCGTCACCTCGATGAGCACCGCGACCACTCCGCTCACCGCGCCGCTTCCCGTTCTGAGCGGATGGTAGACGAGATCGAAATAGTGATCGCTTGTCGCTCCCACTCCGGTCACGTCGAACTTGACCAGCAGATCACTCGCGGCGAACGGAATGCCGGACTCGTACACGCGTCGTAGCACGGCTTCGATCTCGGAACCGCCGAGATCCGGAAAGACCTCGAGCAGTGTGAAGCCAACCGGATCCCGGTTGCCGATGATCTGGCAGTATTTCGCGTTGGCGACGGTGAAGCGCAGGTCCCGTCCATCGAGTACGGCGATCGCCACCGGCGCCTGGGTGAACACCTCGCTCAACGTTTCACGTGCGGCATCCGCCTCCGCACGTGCCGTGCGCTCGGCGGCGAGCAGCAGCTCGCGCTCGGTCATCATGGTCACGCGTGCGGTCGTCTCCTGGCACACCACCAGCACGCCGGCGATCGCTCCATTCTCACGCACGGGGCTGTAGCCGTAGGTCCACCACACATCTTCGAGCCGCCCATTCCGCTCGATCGGCAGATACTGGTCTTCGTGCCACGTCGGCTCGCCGGTGGACATCACCTGCTCGATCTGCGGACCGATGGTGGACCAGATGTCCGTCCAGAATTCGCGTCCCTTCGCGCCAAGCGCGCGCGAATGCCGGTCGCCCATGCCGAGGCTCGGACCGTACGCGTCGTTGTAGATCTGCACGAGCTCCGGTCCCCACCACAGGAACATCGGATTGCGCGACTCGAGCAGGATGCTCACCGTCGTGCGCAGGCTCGGCGACCACGAGGAGACGGGACCGAGCGCGGTCGAAGCCCAGTCGAATTCGCGGCAGCGCGCTGCCATCTCGCCGGATCCGACGAAGACCTCGTCGCGAATGCCGGCATCAGATGTTCTCATTGCGCTCGTGGGCACGACGATTCGCCCTCACACTACACTGGTGACGCGTACGACTTGCCCGGACAAACAGTCTGGACGCAAACGCCTGTTGGCGCAACCGCTCCCCTGTCGTCCATCTAGTCGGCCCAGTGATTCAGTGGCCCATGCCCACCGCCTATGTTCGGAGCCGTACGGATAGCGCGGTGAACCCAGTCGATCGACTGCTCCACCGCCGCATCCAGCTCGGTCCCGAGCGCAAGCAGCGCCGTGATCGCCGAGGAGAGTGTGCACCCCGTTCCGTGCGTGTGCTGCGTGGCGATTCGCGGATGCGTGAAGGTGCGCACACGCTCGCCGTGCACCAGCACGTCGATTGCGGCGTCGCCCACCAGGTGCCCGCCCTTGATCAGCGCAGCCGTGGCTCCGCGCGCGACGAGCACGCGCCCCGCGCGCTCCATCGCCTCGACGTCGCGCACCGTCTCGCCCACGAGAATCTCGGCCTCGTCCAGATTCGGCGTGACGAGCGTCGCGAGCGGAATCAGCAGCTCGCGCATCGCAGTCACCGCCTCGGTCTCGAGCAGCGGATCACCCGATGCGGACACCATCACCGGATCCACGACCAGCGGCGCGAGCGCGTGCCGGCGGATGGACGCCGCAACCGCGCTCACGATCGTCGAATCCGCGAGCATTCCCGTCTTGGTCGCGGCGGGTCGCAGGTCCTCCGCCACCGCCTCGATCTGCGCCTCGATCATGTCGACCGGCACCGCAATCCATCGCGCGACCCCGCGCGTGTTCTGGGCCGTCACCGCCGTGATCGCCGACGTGCCGAACACCCGAAAGCGCTGGAACGTCTTCAGGTCGGCCTGAATGCCCGCGCCGCCCCCGGAATCGGAGCCGGCGATCGTGAGCGCAATGGGCGTGGACATTGTCGAAGGATGCCCAGTGCACGCCACGGCGACAACGCCGCGTGACCCCCGCCCTGCGGGGGCCGTCAATTCTAACCAGCACTCGCTTCGCAACTCCCGTCTCGCACGGTGAACAATGGACCTCCAGCCGATCGCAGCACTGCTGATCACCGCCGACTCGCCGGCCTCGCGCCTTCTGAGCGCGTCGCTCGCGCCGTCGGTGCCATCGCGCCTCGCGGCCTTCACGCTCACGCCGGTCGGCATGAGCGACGAAGCGCTCGTACGACTCGCCGAGCAGCGCGTGGATGTCGTGATGCTCGATCTCACGGGCCCGCTCGACACCGCGATGGATTTGCTGGTCCGCGCGCGGGTAGAAGTGCCCGAGATTCCGGTGGTCGTGCTGGTCGAGCCGGGTCACAAGGGCGAGTCGAATGGCGCGGCGGCGGTGGAGGCAGGTGCCTGCGACTCGGTCGTCAAGGAGGAGCTGAGCAGCGCGCTCCTCGCGCGCGTGCTGCACTACGCGATCGAGCGCTATCGCCTGCACGCAACGCTCGATCAGCTCTCGCTCACGGATCCGCTCACGGGACTTTACAACGCACGCGGCTTCCGCACGCTGGCCGAGCATCATCTCAAGCTCGCCCATCGCACGCGCGGGCTCGTGATCGCGGTGGCGGATGTGCATGCGCTCGATCAGCTCAACAGCGCCCACGGCCGCGATGCGGGGGACCGGGCGCTCGTGGCCGCGTCGCAGGTGCTGCGCGAGACCTTTCGCGCCTCCGATGTGGTCGCGCGTATCGGCAACGACGACTTCGCGACACTCATGCTCGATGCAACGGATGAGACGACGGATGTGGTCGCGCCGCGGCTGCGCCAACGCCTCGAGCACTACCGCGCCGCGCACCGCGACTCGCCGTGGCGCCTGACGATGACGGTCGGACTCGCGCGCGTCGCACCGGGAATGCATCCGAGCATCGATGATCTGCTCGCCGAGGCAGGAGCCGCCGCGGCGGCAGAGCAGGTGCGCGTGGCGTAGGCGCGCACCTCGCGGCGCGGTGTCGCGCGCCGTTAGCATCCATGCGCAAGCCGTCGCGGACGGCGCTTTCTCATCCAGGGAATTCGCGCATGGACAGCGAACATTCCGCATCGCAGGAGCCCAACACGCCGCTGGCGACGTCGCTGCCGTCGTGGTTTGTGGTCGTGCCGTTTCTGGCGGTCATCACGCTGGTCCTGAGCTGGCTGATTCCACTGGGGCTGGCTCTGGGGCTGCTGCTGGGCGCGATGCTCTTTCTCTCGGTGCTCTCCGGTATTCATCACGCGGAGGTCGTGGCGCATCGCGTGGGCGAGCCGTTCGGAACCCTCGTGCTCGCGGTTGCCGTGACGGTGATCGAGGTGGCGCTCATCGTCGCCTTGATGATCGCCGGCGGCGAAAGCGCGAACACGCTCGCGCGCGACACGGTGTTCGCAGCGATCATGATCGCCTGCAATGGCATTGTGGGGCTGTGTCTCGTCGTGGGTGGACTGCGTCACGGCGTGCTCGCCTTTCAGGTGGAAGGCACCAGTCCGGCCCTCGCATCGCTCGCTGCACTCTCCGGTCTCGCGCTGGTGCTGCCGAGCTTCACGACCACGACTGCGGGGCCAACGTACAGCGGGTCGCAGCTCGCCTTCGCCGGAATCACGTCGCTCGCCCTCTACGGCGTCTTCGT
>JAQBQC010000024.1 GCA_028287205.1 Gemmatimonadota bacterium | reverse complement strand
GACGCCGGGGCGTACGGGGTCGCCGCGATCAGCGGAATCTGGGGCGCACCGTCTGCGGAAGCCGCCGCTACCGACTATCTTTCACACTATGATGGAGATGGAGCAGCAGCGCGCGGTCAGTCCTGATGGAGTGATCCCCGTCGTGAACGGCGAGGAGCGCACGGTTGCGGCCGGCAGCACCCTCGGCGACCTGCTGCGCGAGCTTGCGGTGAACGCGAACGCCGTGGTCGTCGAGCACAATCGCGAGATCGTTCGCGACCGCTCCCGCCTCGATTCGATGGTGCTCGCGACGGGCGATTCGGTCGAGATCGTCCATTTCGTAGGTGGCGGATGACGGAGTCGACCCTCATCGCCGGCGGCACCGACACGCCGTTCGTCATCGCGGGGCGAACGCTGCGGTCGCGTCTCATGGTGGGCACGGGAAAGTATCGCTCACCCGACGAGATGGTGCGCGCCCTCGATGCGTCGGGCGCCGAGGTGGTGACGGTGGCGGTGCGGCGCGTGGACCTGAATCGCAGCAGCGATGACGGCGTGCTCCCGCATCTCGACCCCACACGATACTTCCTCCTCTCGAACACCGCCGGGTGCTACAACGCGGCAGACGCCGTGCGCTACGCGCGGCTCGCGCGTGCCGCGGGATTCAACGAGTGGGTAAAGCTCGAGGTCATCGGCGACCAGGACACGCTCCTTCCCGACACCGCGGCCCTGCTCGAGGCCACGCGCACGCTCGTGTCCGACGGCTTCGTGGTGCTCGCATACACGAATGATGATCTCATCACGGCGCTTCGTCTCGAAGATGCCGGAGCTGCCGCCGTGATGCCGCTCGCGTCGCCGATCGGATCGGGGCTCGGGCTCCTCAACCCGTATTCGATCCGCACGATCAAGCACCGGCTGTCGGTGCCCGTGATCGTCGATGCCGGCGTCGGCACCGCGAGCGACGCGTGCATCACGATGGAGCAGGGTGTCGACGGCATTCTCATGAACACCGCGCTCGCCGCCGCCGACGATCCGGTTCGCATGGCGCACGCGATGCGTCTCGCCGTGGACGCGGGACGCCAGGCGCATCTCGCCGGGCGCATGCCGCGTCGCGAAGTCGCGGTGCCGTCGTCGCCGTCGCTGGGAATGCTCGAATGACAGAGCGCCCGCCGACACTCGTCCGTCCCGTTGCGGGAGTCACCGACTCGCGGCGTATCGCGGCAGACCTCTGCGCCGATCTTCGCAGCGGCAAGCTGCTCGATGCCGCCTTCGATGCCCGCGTGGCCCCGCTCGATGCGCGCGACCGGCGCTGGACGCAGGAGCTCGTGTTCGGGATGCTGCGGCAGCGGAGCATACTCGACGCGTATCTCAGCGAGCGCGTCAAGGGTGGTCTCGTACGGCTCGATCCCGACCTCGGCGACCTGCTCCGCCTCGGCGCGTACCAGCTGCTCTCGATGCGCAGCGTGCCCGCGTACGCCGCGATCGCGCAGATGGTGGAGCTCGCGAAGCAGCGTCATGGCATCGGCGCGAGCAAGCTGGCGAACGCCGTGCTCCGGCGCGTCGATCGCGAGCGGAACGAGCTGACGCTGCCGACGCTCACGGATCCGGTGGATGCGCTCGCGCTGCAGCACTCGCATCCGCGCTGGCTCGTGGCGCGCTGGGTCGCGCGCTGGGGCGCCGCGGAGACGGAGCGGCTGCTGATCGCGAACAACACCGAGCCCTCGATCGTGCTGCGGCCCTACGGCATCGTGCGCGAGCAGCTCGAAGCCATGCTCGAGAACGCGGGAATCGACGTGTCGGAGAGCCCGCTGCTGCGCGACAGCATCCAGCTGCCACACGGCATCTCGCTCACGGAGCTCGGCGCCTTCCGCAAGGGATTTTTCTTCGTGCAGGATCCGGCGTCGACACTCGTCACGCAGTACGCCGACCTTCCGGCCGATGCGCGCATCGCGGATCTGTGCGCCGCGCCCGGTGGCAAGACGCTCGAGCTCTCGCGCACCGCATCGATCGTCGTCGCCGGCGATCGCAACCTGAATCGCACGCAGCGGCTCATCGAGAATCTGCGGCGTGTCGAGGCGCGCAACATCTCGTCGATCGTGATGGACGCGCGCAATCCCGCCGTTCGCGAGATGGACGCCGTGCTGATCGATGTTCCCTGTACCGGCACGGGAACGCTGCGCCGCCACCCCGACGCGCGGTGGCGCCTGCGCATCTCCGATCTCGCGGTGATGGCCGCACTGCAGCGCAGCATCCTGCGCGCGGCAGCCGCCGTCGTGCGTCCCGGCGGGCTGCTCATCTACAGCACGTGCTCGCTCGAGCCCGAGGAGAACGACGCGCAGATCGAGAGCTTCCTCGCGGAGCGAAGCGACTGGCAACTCGAGCCGCCGTCGGAGGGGGTCGTGCCGGCGAGCGTGCTGGATGCCGGCCGCCTGCGCGTGCTCCCCCAGCGCAACGGCGTGGACGGCGCGTTCGCGGCTCGGCTCCGGAAGGTGGGCGGGTGACGCTGCGCGGAACCGCGCGGCGCTCCATCCCATACCTGGTTGCGATCATGAGCGGATTTCTTCTCGCTTATCTGATCGTGGCCTTCTTCATTTTCCCGGCACATCTCGTCACAACGGACACGAAGGTGCCGAACGTCGTGGGGCAGACGTACGAGGCCGCGGCCGCCCAGCTTCAAAAGCTTGGCTTCGCGGCGCAGCGCGGTGAGCAGCGTTTCACCGCCGGCTCCGGCTCCGGTCAGGTGCTCGGCCAGAGTCCACTCCCCGATGCGGTCGAGCCGCGCGGAACGAAGGTCGTGCTCGACGTGAGCCAGGGGCAGCGTACTACGAGCGTGCCGCAGCTCGTCGGGATGACGCGGGCGCAGGCGGAGCTCGCACTGCAGAACGCGGGGCTGGAAGCCGGCGACGTCACGCAGCACGAGAGCCCCTCGCCGCGTGGACAGGTGCTGTCGACGACGCCGGCGGCAGGACAGAAAACACCGCTCCCCTCCGAGGTATCGTTCGTGGTGAGCAGTGGCCCCGCACAGCTCGCGGTGCCCGATGTCATTGGCCAGACGTTCTCCTCAGCCGCGCAGCTCCTGATGCAGGTTGGATTTCGCGTTGCGCCGGCGCAGGCGGACACGGTGACGAGGGGCGCACCCGAGGGCACCGTCACGAGCCAGGATCCTCGCGGCAACGAGCCGGCGCCCCCGGGCGTGACCGTGCGCCTGCGAGTCGCGGCCGCACCGAGGGGACCATGACGTGCCGCATCGCGCCATCCATCCTCAGCGCCGACTTCGCGCACCTCGCGGACGACGTCGCGCGCCTCGAGGCCGGCGGCGCAGACTGGATTCACATCGACGTGATGGATGGCAGATTCGTGCCCAACCTTTCATTTGGCGCCAAGGTCATCGAGACGGTACGCAAGCTCACGAAGTTGCCGCTCGACGTGCATCTCATGGTCGTCGAGCCGGAGAGCTACTTCGACGCCTTCGCGAAGGCGGGCGCGAACAACATGACGATACACGCCGAGGCGGCGCCGCATCTCAATCGGCAGCTCGCGCGCATCCGTGAGCTCGGCTGCGGCGCCGGCGTCGCGATCAATCCGTCGACGCCCCTCGAGGCGGTGCGCGAGGTCGCGACGGATCTCGACGTGCTGCTCGTGATGACCGTGAATCCGGGTTTCGGCGGCCAGTCGTTCATCGCGAGCTCGCTGGACAAGGTGCGGCGCGCGCGCCTGCTGCTGATCGAGACGAACAGTCGCGCGGCGCTCGAGGTGGATGGCGGAATCAGCCGTGCGACGATCGAGCAGGTGTGGCGCGCAGGCGCGGACACCTTCGTCGCGGGCAACGCGGTGTTCTCCGCGCCGGATCCGCGCGCGGAGATCGCAGCGCTGCGCGCGCTCTGCACGGAGCACGCATGACGGCGCAACGGCAGTGGACCATCGTCGGGATCATCGTCCTCGTGCTCGGCGGTGCCCTCTTTGCGGCATCGCGCCTGCTTGGCGATCAGCTCTATCCCGTGTCCGTTGGAACGAAGGCGCCGCCATTTCACGCGGTGACCGTCGACTCGGTGCCGCGCACGCAGACGCTCGCCGACTACAAGGGACAGGTCGTGCTCCTCAACATCTGGGGAACGTTCTGCCTGCCCTGTCGCGACGAGATGCCCGCGATCGAGAAGCTGCACCAGGCGATGGCGCCGCAAGGGCTCAAGGTCGTCGCGGTGAGCATGGATGACCCCGGATTCGAGAGCAAGATTCGCGAGTTCGTGAAGGAGTTCGGGCTCACCTTCCAGATTCTCTACGATCCTACAGGCAAGATCACGAACGATTACCAGACCACGGGGGTACCAGAGACGTTCATCATCGCGCGCGACGGCGTCATCCGGAAAAAGGTGATCGGCGCGTCCGACTGGAACAGCGCGACCAATCGCGCACTCATCGCTCAACTGCTCGCGGAGCCGGGTAAATAGCGTGGTGCCCGCACCGTCTTCCAGAATGCTCTCGGTCAAGCGCCGGTTCGCATCGGCGACGACCGAGCATCTGCCCGTGAAATTCTCGGCGCTCTTCTTCGCCATGGTACTCTGGGTGATCGTGCGCTCCGAGGAGCCCTCGGAGGCGTGGATCGACGTCCATCTCGCGCTCACGCTCGACTCCAACGTGACGATGTCCGCGCAGCCGCCAACGGTGCAGGCGCTCGTGTCGGGACGCGGACGCGAGCTGCTCAAGCTGTACAGCGCGTCGCCGCAGCTCCGCCGGTCGGTGGCCATGGATGACACGGTGTTCGCGGTTCATCCCTCCGATGTGTTCACGTCGAACGAGGCGGATGTGAAGGTGGTCGACGTGCGGCCGCATCTCGTGCGCCTCCCGCTCGCGCTCGTCCCCCCGGTGGCGGCGCGCCCCTCGCGCGGGAATCGAATCTCGCCATGACGCGCGTGCTCGGCATCGAGACCTCGTGCGACGAGACTTCCGCAGCGGTGCTCGAGGGCAGCGGCAACGACGTGCACCAGCGCTCGCTCGTGATTCTTTCGCAGGACATCCATCGTGTGTTCGGCGGTGTCGTTCCGGAGATCGCGTCGCGCGCGCACCTCACGAGCATCGTCCCGGTGGTCGAGCGCGCGCTCGCCGATGCGGGCTCGACGCTCGCCGACATCGATGTCGTCGCGGTGACGGAGGGCCCGGGCCTCGTTGGAGCGCTTCTCGTGGGCGTCGCCTACGGAAAGGCGCTCGCGTACGCCACCGGAATTCCCGTTGTCGGCGTGCACCACATGGAAGGGCATCTCTTCGCAACATCGCTCGAGCACGCGGATGCGGTTCCGCCCTTCATCGCGCTGCTCATCTCGGGCGGTCACACGCTGCTGCTCGATGTCGAGCAATGGGGGAGCTATCGCGTGCTGGGAACCACGCGCGACGACGCCGCCGGCGAGGCGTTCGACAAGATCGCCAAGCTGCTCGGCATGCCCTACCCCGGCGGTCCGCACATCGAGCGCGCGGCGGCCACCGGAGACCCGACGCGGTTCCGTTTCAGCAGGCCGATGGTTCGCACGAACGCACGTCCGGGCGACGGTGACTTCTACGATCTGTCGTTCAGCGGGCTCAAGACCGCGGTGCGACTGGCGACCCAGAAGGTCGACATCGAGTCCGAGCGCGCGAACATCGCGCGCGGATTTCAGGACGCGCTCATCGATACGCTCGTTGAAAAAACTTTGCGCGCGGCGCGTGAGAGCGGCCGTGCGCGCGTCGTACTGGGCGGCGGCGTTGCCTGCAATCGCACGCTCGTCTCGCGAATGCGCGAGCGGCTGGCGGAGGTTGGCGCAACCGTCTATGCTCCATCCGCGCGGCTCGCCACGGACAACGCCGCAATGATCGCCCGCGCGGGACTCTTTCACTTCGAGTCCGGCGAGCGCGCGTCATCGGCCCTCTCGGCCGCCGCCTCACTCCCCATACCCGGCTCACGTTCCGCATGACCGTTCACCACCCATTTTCGTACCCGATCGGGATCTTTACCTTCACGGGCTTCGGCATCGCAGTGCTGATGGCGTTCGCGATCGCGCAGGTGATCTCGCAACGCGAGCTCCAGCGCCGCGGGTACGATCCCGAGCCAATCGGCGATCTCGTCTTCGCCGCGGTGATCGGCGGACTGCTCGGCGCCAAGATCTATTACGTGATCCTCACGCACGACATCACGACCCTGTGGAGCCGCGGCGGATTCGTATTCTGGGGCGGCTTGATCGGCGGCATCATCGCGGTCTTTCTCGTCATTCACCGCAAACAGCTGAATGCATGGCGGATCGCGGATGTCGCGGGGATCGGCATCGCTGCCGCATACTCGATCGGCCGAACGGGGTGCTGGGCCGTGGGCGACGACTACGGTCGCCCCTGGTCGTCGCGCTTCGCGGTGAGCTTTCCCGAAGGCGCGCCGCCGTCCACCGCGGGAAATCTCGCCGCCTTCCACTCCTCGATCCCACCCGGAGTGTCGACATCGACGGTGCTGTCCGTCTATCCGACACAGCTGCTCGAGGTCGTCCTCGGCTTCGCCATGTTCCTGATCCTGTGGCGGCTGCGCGATCACAAGCACGCCGAGGGATGGCTGATGGGCCTCTACATGGTGCTCGCCGGCGTCGAGCGCTTCGTGGTCGAGTTTCTTCGCGCCAAGGATGATCACGCGTTCGGCGTGTTCACGATCGCGCAGCTCCTTGCGATCCTGTTCATCATCGCGGGGCTGTACGTGATGCGCATTCGCCGCGATGTGCGCGGCTCCGCCCGCGGCATCTACGCGGTCGCGTGAGCATCGCAGGAGCGGTGTCGGCGGCTGCGCTGGCTGTTGCCATGCACTCGGGTCTCCACCTTGCCAACGGTGCGCGCGACTGCCAGTTGCCATCCGCGTCGCTCGATACTGCGCAGGACACTGCCGCGTTCTGTGCTGAAGCGTTCGTAGAGCGCAACGGGTATACGGAGCTCCCGGGCACGTCGGATCGCGAGATGATCGCATTGGAATCGTGGGACCGCGGGCGCACGTTGGTCGACGCGGTGGAGGCCCGACGGCGCACGCTCGCCCGTGGACCTGTGATCGTATGCGCCACATCGAACGGGTTCAGCGTGGTGTTTCGCGCCTACGATCCGATGGATGCGAAGTCGGGGCACGTGGTGGTGATGGGAACGCGCTTCAACGACATGCGCCTGCTCGCGGGCTTCACGCGCACCGACGTCGCCGAGCAAGGC
>JAQBQC010000283.1 GCA_028287205.1 Gemmatimonadota bacterium | reverse complement strand
GCGAGCGGGCTGTCGAAGAGCGCGAAGAAGCGATCGGACCGGAACTCGTATTCGTCCTCATCGCGCATGGCGAACGGCAGCGAGTCGATCGCGCTCGGCCCCGCCACCTTGAGCACGACGCGCGTGCGAGCGGTGAGCGGCACGCCCGGCGCGGGCGCCTGCTCGACGATCGTTCCCGCCTCCCATCCGCGGCCCACGCTCTCGATCACCACCCGCGCGTCGTCGACGCCGAGCGCGTGCAGCGTCGTGAGCGCGGAGTCGATGCTCTGCCGCGCGAGGCGTCCCGCGCGCACGAGATCGGGCATTGCGAGTGCAGCCGCCGTTTCGCGCTCAGGCATAGCTCAGCACCGTCACGCGCACGCCGCGCCCCATGATGGCGCGTTGCTGCAGATGCATCTGGAGCAGCGAGCCAAGCCGCGGCAGCTCCGAATCCGGATCGGCGAAATCTCCTGGAGCCACGCGCACGTCGACGACGTCCACCTGCCGCACCCCGTGCGGGCCGAGCTCGGACGCGGTCGACACGTCCACTCCCTTGATGCGGGGCTCGAACGCGCGTGCGGTGATCTCCACATCATCGATCGTCACGACGCGATCGCGCGTGCGAAGCAGCTCGGCGAAGCGCACGCGCGCATCCGCGTACGGAGGCGGCGCGCTTCCCCCGCGTGAGACCGCGAGGTTCGCGACTCGTGCGGTGACGTTCGAGATCGGCGACGCGATGCGCTTCAACGAGCCCACCTCGATCCCGTTCGCGCGCGCGCCGTCGCAGAACAGGAAGCGCGCCATCGCGTAGCCGTCGAACCGTCCCGTCGGCTGGCGATGCGGCCGGCACTCGAGCTGTCCGCTGCGAAAGCGAAAGCGCCCAGCCTCTGCCGGCGCCGCGATCGACGAGTCGTTCACGTACGCGTCTCCCTTCTCACCGCTCACGCTCAGCAGTCCGAGGAGGTACTGATCGCTGCGGCCTTCCGGGCGCAGCGTCACCGCGCTGCCCATGCGATCGAACTGAATGCGTTCGTTGTAGATCTCGACATTGCTCGCCGTCACCGCGTGCAATGCGACACGCTGCAGCTCATCCGCGACACGAGTGAGCCCTGCCGGAAGCGGCACCTGCACCCAGATGAGTGGACGGTCGAGCGCGTCCTGCGACTTCTCCGGCAACAGCACCGAGAGTGCGTCCGCAAATCGCGACGGCGGGGACGTTCGTGTGCGGCGCTCGGGCGCGACCGGCGGAAAGACGACGCATTGCTTGCCGTAGCTCCCTGCGGACAGCTCGAACGCGCTCGCGACGTCGGCGGCTTCGTCCGCCGCGGCGCCCGTCGCCGCGAGGAGATCGTCCTCCTCGCGCGGCGTGTCGTTCCAGACGAGCGTCGTGACTCCGCCGCGCCCCCGTTTCGCGCGCAACGTGCCGAGCTCGGAAACGGCGCCATTCGCGGAGAGTATCTGCCACGGACTGCGTGACACGGCCTCGATCAAGGAGCTTTCGACGCTCGCGACATCGAGAAAGAGCCCGAGCCCGCTCAGATGCGCCGCATCGCTGTCGAACGCGAACAGCAGCGTGGGCGGCGCGCCGCGCATGGCGAGCGGAGTGCTTCCGGGCAGAATTGGGGCCGAGCCGACACGCGCGCCCGCCACGGAGTGCAGCTTGCCGTTCTCGAACACGCCGGCGAATGCGAGCGACGCCGACGAGATCTCGATCGACTCGTCGATCGTGAAGCGGATCTGCTCGCCGCTCGGCGCGTTCCCGATCAGCTCCGTGTCGAGCGCGAGCCGCTCGCGCTGATCGATGTTCGTGAACGACACCACCGTCTGCGCAGGATGCGCGAGACGCGCCGGCAGCGCGAGCCCATTGAGTAGATCGTCGAGCACTGCCACCGGAAAGACGTATTCCGATTCCTGATAGATGCGCTCGAGCTGCACGGCGAATGCCTGGAAGAGCGCGCCGAGCACGGGATCGGGCTGTGGCTGCGTACCGAAGCGCGTCGCGACTGCAGACTCGAACTCCCGGCGCATTTCCGCCGCGAGATCAGCCGCCGAGCGCGCGGAGCCGCCCAGCACGCCGGTGCCGGGAGCACGGCCTCCCGCGCTACCTCGCTGGCCTGTCGTCATGCATCACTCTTCACGCGTCACCCTGAAAATATCCGTGGGCTTCGGATTCTCGCGTCCCGTGGCCACACCATCCTTTGGCTCAGGCTCCACGAAGATTCCGCCCTGCGTGGGAGGCATGACCAGGCCGGGTGGATTGAGCAGCACGAACAATCCCTGCACGACATTCTGCGCCTTCGCGATCGACACCACCTGATTGCTCTGCGACACGATGGCGATCGGCGTCATCTCGGTCGTGGTGCTTCCGACGAGCATCGCGATGCGCTTGTCGGATTGATGCACATCCTCGCCGGTCACCTGCGTAAAGCGAACGCCCTCGACGGATATCTGCTCATCACCCTTCACGATGCGCGTCGCATCCTTGCCGACTAGCTCGACGAGATTCTTGCACTTGAGCTGCAGGCGATCGGCGGCCTCCAGAAAGAGATCGCCGTCGGAATGAATGGTGATGCGCGGTGCGCCGTCCACGCCATTGCTGAGCTGCACGAGGCACGTACCGCCCGGCGAATGAATCTCGATCGATCCTGCATCGTCCATCACGATCGCGTTGCCGCTCTTCGTGACGATGCGCTTGGGGGTCGGGCCGGGGCTCACATCGCGGCCGTTCCACACGCTGCCGATGATGTACGGATGCTCGGGATCGCCCTCCTCGAATCCGACGATGACCTCATCGCCCACTTCGGGAAGAAACGCGATGCCGCGCCCGTTGCCGGCGAACGGCGTGATGTACCGGGCAAAGAGCTCGAGCTCCGGCCTCGCCTGCGCACCATCCTTGAGCCGCACCTTGATGCGCCCGAGGTTCAGTGGGTCGACGTTGTCGATCACTTCGCCGGTGGTGAGCCCGAAGAGAAGCTCCCGCGCGGGCTGCACCGCGTTGGAGAAGTTGACCCACGGCGTCGCGGTGAACGTGTTCGTATACTGGTTGCCGTCGAACAGATGCGTCACGCGCACGAGACCGAGCGTGCCGGGCGGATTGTCGAGCTTGAAATTGGTGCCCTGACGAATGTCGACGGTGTCGCCGATGAGGAGCTCGATGTTCGTGGAGCTCCCCTCCACCGTCACCGACGATCCGCTCGCGCGCTCTGCCTCGCGCTGCATCGCGTCGCGAAACTCGGCGAGTGTGCTCGAGCGCGAGATGGTCTCATAGATGTTGACGATGCCGCCGAACTGGAGCTTGGGCCCCTGCTGCTTGACGGCGTCGGTGAGATTCGTTGCGCCGGATGCCGCGGCATCCTGCGTCCGGTCGTTGAGCGAGACCTCGGCCTTTCGCTGAAACTCGTAGTAGGCGCCCTTGTGACGATTGTTCTTCGGCACGATGCGCGACGTCATCGCCTGTAGGTTCTTGCCCCAGGTGAGATCGTGTCGCTTGTCGTCGAAGCCGTGCCGGATCTCGAGGCTCTTCTCGAGCGGCCGCACGAAGCACTGATGGTCGTCGGCGAGCCGCCGCAAAAATTCGAAGTCGGTCTCGCCGCCCTGCCGATAGTCGGCCACACGCTGAAACGGCGGAGCGGCCCCGATGGTCACCTCGAATCTCGCGGCGATGTCGCTCAGCACGCCGGCGGGCAGATTCCCCTTGTGATGGCGCGCGCTGAATTTGGCGGAGTCCGAGAGTGCGGTGAGCACGAAGATCGAGCCGCCGCGCAGCTGGTGCTGTTCCTCGCACGAGGCACCGACGCCCACGAACGCCTTCACCGTCTTCTTCGTGACATCATCCGTCAGCGTCACCGTCACCGGCGGGATCACGAAGTCCGACAGCCGCAGCGGCTTGCTCGGATCGCGATGAAAGGTGAGGGAGAGCCGGTGGTGGTCGCCGAGCGCCTGCGCGATCTCGAGATGCTCGACCTCACGATCTCGCAGCGTGAGGGCGCCGACTTTCACTTCGATGCGAATTGCCATGCTGCGCTAACCGGCGACCGGCGACGTCGCCGCCACGCTACCGTACGCCGGCTTGCCATCGACCATCAGCGTGATGTCGAAGTTCCGCTCGCCCTGCACCCGGGTGTGTGGACGACGCACCGACGACACGCGCGCCCAGTCCACGCCGAGCCCCGCGAACCCTACGTTGAGTGCGGCAACGAGACGCGGATGCTCCTGCACATCGGGGCTCGCATCCGCGAAGAGCTCCTGCAGCCCGAACCACGGCGCATGCGGCCACGCCTGCCGGGAGGTTGCCGCCATCGCCTGCATCATGCCCAGCAGCGACGTCACCGGATCCGTACGCTCGAGCTGCCCCTCCGGCGTGATGCGGAGCGGCAGCGAGAGCATGCGCGAGACAGGGTACGGCGTCGTCACTCGGTGAGCGTGAGATTGCCGATGTTGTCGTCGTCCGTGACGACGGCAAAGGTGCAGTGGAGCAGCTGGTCGGCGCGCCCGAGGCGTGTGTTCGCGGAGGCTTCCGTGGTCCCGAAGGCAGTCGACCCGGTGATCTCGGGTCTGTACAGCTCGAAGCCCGAGATCCAGCCGGAGAACGAGAGCTCGCGCGCCAGCGAGCCAAGATTGCTGATGTCGCCACTGACCGGATTGCGCCACTCCAGCTTGAACTTCTGAACGACGTCGTTTGCCTGAATGGAGATGTTGAACAGCTTGGGCGTGACGTTGCTTCCGGCGCCAAGCGATTGCAGATCGATGATGATGTGCACGCGCACATCGAGCGACGACCCGGTGCGGCGCCCCACCGAATTCACATCGCGCGAAATCTCGACGCGCGCGTCCTCGACCTCGAAGGAGATGCCGCCATCCTCGATGCTGAAGAAAATCGTGCCGAAGCGTGCGGAGCCCGGGAGGCCTGTCATCGGTTCGTCGAGTGCGGGAACGAGCAGGTGCGCGGTGCGACAGTCGTGGCCGCACCGCGCAGCGATCTCACTTGCTCATCCTCAGCGAGCCGTATCCCGTGTCGGTCGTCGTGGCGGCAAACTGTATCACGAGGATGTTCGACATCATCATGGCATCCGGGCGATGATCGATGATCGACATGCCACCCTTCGCCGGACCATCGGTGATGTCCGAGTCCGGATTGCCGGGGTTGAAGAACTCGTAGCCCGTGAGGCTCCCCTGAAACTCGAGATTCGCCAGGACGTTTGCGCCCTTCGCCTCGTTGGTGTACCAGGTGATCGAGACCTTCGGCAGCATCTGATTCGCGAACATCGACTTCCAGATCTCCATCAGCACTTCCTGTGTGATCCGCGACTCATCGCTCGCGTTGACCCACGCGCTGATGCCCTGGATCTGGTGGCGCCCGGTGGCCTGACCGGTCGCCGCGTCACGCGGAGCCATGATGCGCACGCGCGCTTCGTTGGGCCACAGGTCGATCTTCCCTGCCTCAATGCGACAGGCACCGTAAGTACGAGGAGGCATTGCCGTTCCTTGTGATTGGGTTCGTGATGAGCCACCGGCGATCGCCGGCAGGATGAGTCAGGGAAGCGATCGCCCTCAGCG
>JAQBQC010000257.1 GCA_028287205.1 Gemmatimonadota bacterium | reverse complement strand
GTGCGCTCGCGCACGCGCGCGAGGGCCGCGAGCCCTTCATCGATGCCGGGTCCGCGCGCAGCGCCACGATTGGAGCGATTGGCCTTGTCGAAGCTCGCCTTGAAGATGATCCCTCCGGGTACTCGCTCGGCAAGACGCGCCAGGTGATCGGCAACGCGGAAGTTCAACTCATCATCCTCGATGACGCACGGTCCGGCGATGACGAAGAACGCATCGGCCGGAAAGCGAGCTCCGGGCATCAACCTGCTGCGTGTGCTCGCTGCGACCGCTCGCGCTCGTCCGCGCGTCCCTGATTCGCGCGAACGGCCGCACCGATGAAGCCGGCGAAGAGCGGATGTGGGCGAGTCGGGCGCGAACGAAGCTCAGGGTGGAACTGGCAGCCCACGAACCACGGATGATCCGGGATCTCGATCATCTCCACGAGCGAGCCATCCGGCGAGAGTCCGCTGAAGCGCACGCCGTTCCGCTCGAAGATCTCGCGATACGCGTTCGAGAACTCGTAGCGGTGACGATGACGCTCGCTGGCGTCCGAGGTGCCGTACATGTGCGCGACGAGCGAGCCCGCCTTGAGACGCGCCGGGTACGAGCCGAGACGCATCGTGCCGCCCATGTCGGTGACGTGCTGCTGCGATTCCATGAGCGATATCACGGGATTGCCACACTCCGGCGCGAACTCGCTCGAATGGCTGTCCTCGAGGCCGCACTTGTTACGAGCGAACTCGATCGAGGCCACCTGCATGCCGAGACAGATACCGAAGAATGGCAGCCCTTTCTCGCGGGCATAGCGCACTGCGGTGACCATCCCGTCGATGCCGCGCACGCCGAAGCCACCCGGCACGAGCAGCCCGTCCACGCCCTCGAGCAGCTCCGCGGTGCGCTCGGGTGTCGTGAACAGATCGCTCGAGATCCACGTGATGTCGACGCCGGTATCGTTGGCGATGCCGCCGTGAATGAGCGCTTCCTGCACGCTCTTGTAGCTGTCGACGAGCTCCGTGTACTTGCCCACGACCGCGATACGCACGCGCCCGTGCGGCGCATAGATGCGCGAGACCATCTCGCGCCACGGCGCCAGATCGGCTTTCCTGCCGCCGAGCCCGAGCCGCTCGACCACACGCTCGTCGAGCCCCTGCTCGTGAAACGACAGCGGAATCTCGTAGATCGATGGCACGTCACGGCTCTCGATCACAGATCCGAATTCGACGTTGCAGAAGAGCGCGATCTTGCGCTTCACATCTTCCGAGAGCGGACGCTCCGTGCGGCAGATGAGCATGTCCGGCTGGATTCCGATCTCCATGAGCTCGCGCACGGAGTGCTGCGTGGGCTTCGTCTTCACCTCTCCGGCGGCGCTGATGTACGGCACGAGCGTGAGGTGAATGAACACGGCGTTCTCGCGACCGATCTCGTGGCGGAACTGACGGATGGCCTCGAGGAACGGCAGCGACTCGATGTCACCGACCGTCCCGCCGATCTCCACGATCACCACATCGTTCTCGGGCGCCACGCGGCGCATCGAGGACTTGATCTCATCGGTGATGTGGGGAATCACCTGCACCGTCGAGCCGAGGTACTCGCCGCGACGCTCCTTGGTGATGACGTTCTGGTAGATGCGGCCGGTGGTGATGTTGTTCGACTGCGAGAGCGAGCGGTCGATGAAGCGCTCATAGTGGCCGAGGTCGAGATCGGTCTCGGCGCCATCGTCGGTGACGAACACCTCGCCGTGCTGGAACGGCGACATGGTGCCGGGATCGACGTTGATGTACGGATCGAACTTCAGCATGGTCACGCGCAACCCGCGCTCGACGAGCAGCCGCCCGAGCGAGGCGGCGGCGATCCCCTTGCCGAGCGACGAAACTACGCCGCCGGTCACGAAGATGTACTTCGGGGTCGTCTGGGTCGGGCTGGTCGTTGGCGTCATTTCACATCCGCGCTGAGGTGAGTCCAGTTCTCGTTCGCCCGTGTCAGATCGTCTTCCGTGTCGAGACCGCCTGGCGGTGCTTCGGCGATCGTCGCCACCCCCATCGCCATTCCAGCCGCGAGCGGACGCAGCTGCTCGAGCCTCTCGATGCGCTCCAGCGGATGCTCCGGCAGCGACACCCACCGCTGCAGCGCGTCCGGCGTATACGCATACACTCCAATGTGCTGGCGAACAGTGCCCTCCAGCACAGATCGGTCTTGGGGCTCCCGCAAGGCCGGGATTCCCGCTCTCGAAAAGTACAACGCGCGGCCGTCGTCGGCACACACGACCTTCACCACGTGCGGTGTCTGAAGCGCCTCGAGCGGGGCGTAAGCTGCGGCCGTGCCGAGCTCGAATCGCCCATCTGCCACACAGCCCACTGCACCCTCGAGGGCCGCACCGCTGATGAAGGGCTCGTCTCCCTGTACGTTCAGCACGACGTCGAAGCGTCCGTATTCGGCGTGCGAGACCACCTCGGCCACGCGGTCCGTTCCGGAGGGGTGATCGTCGCGCGTGAGCATGCACTCGGCGCCAGCATCGTGGGCGGCGCGCTGAACTTCGGGGCTGTCGGTGGCGATCAGACATCGGTCGGCAACGTCCAGCGCGATGACTCGCTGCCAGACGCGGATCACGATGGGAACGCCGGCGAGGAGTCGAAGCGGCTTGCGGGGAAGCCGCGTGGCGGAGAGCCGCGCTGGGATGACCGCCAGCGTACTCACGGCCATAAGTGGATTGAGTGCCCGGCCGCGAATTGCACGATCAGTAATTTACGCCCGCGCGGCCGCGGAATCAAATGGTCGGCGGCCCCGCCGAACGAGCCGTCGGTCAGCGAATGAGCGAGAGCCCGAACGAAAAGGCGTGATCGCCGTTGGCCGGGTTCACGAAAATCTCGCCGCTGATGAGACCAATCGTGAGTCGCGCGCCGATGTTGCTGTCGAAGCGGCCCAGACTACCCACGCCCGTGCCGCCGAGCATCTCTCGCACGGTGATGATCGGCGTGCCGAGATAGGGCACGTGGACCGTCTCGATCGGGAAGTTGTACAGCCCTTCCAGGAACACCAGCTGGTCGCCGCCACGGCTCAGGATCTCGAAGGTCGGCAGCGTGCCGCTTCCGCCGAGGTAGGCGAAGCGCTGCGGTGGCGCGGTATCGCCGGCGGTGAGCACCATGTGCGTGTGGAACACGAACGACTGCGTGCCGAGCTTCGACACGAACGTCGGGAAGGCAGCCCGCGCGAAGATGGTCGTCTGCGTGAAGCGCTCGTCGCCCGGCGCATCGAGCACAACCTCCACATCGGCGCCGGCGTCGAAGGCGACCTTCGCGCGTTGCCAACTGCCGCGGGCGCCGAACAAGGCGCTCGAGAGCCTGCCGCGCTCCACAGCCGGATTCGGGCGCCGCATCTTGAGGGTGTCGTTCCGGTTCAGGAAGCTCCAGGGCCCACCCGCGTGCGCGGACCAGTCGTCTTCCGTGCGGCCGCCGCCGGAGACCTGCACATCGCCGTCGGCGAAGAGCCACTCGTGCGCGACCAGTCCCTCGAAGCGCGTCGCGCGCCAGTAGTTTCGATAGTCGCTGCCGGCTGCGAGCGTCGCGAGCGAATTGCCGAGATCGTTCTGAATCCAGCGATCGTTCGAGAGCGTGGTGCGTCCGCCGAACGCCGTCGCTGTCCAGCCATGACGCAGGTTCGCGCGCGCCGAGACCGCTGGATCGTAGGCACCGAGATTGGAGCGATACGTGATCGTCGGGTCGATCACGAGCAGCGTGTCCGCGACCGTGATGCGCGGTCCCCACGGCACCGCGAGGCCGTCCACGCGATCGTAGAGCGGCATGCGAAAGCCGAAGAGTCCGGGGAGCCCGAAGGTCGGGATCGTGTCCTCCGGCGGCGGAGGCACACGATAGACGAGCTCGACGCCTGTGCTCGTGCGTGCGGTGTCGAAGTGCACATCGCGAAAGGAGAGCTTCTCGCCGCCGACCTTTGCCTGCTGCGAGTCGTAGACACCGCCGCCGATCGCGACCGCGCGCCCATCGATCTTTGCGCCGGGCTGCAGGAAGAGATCGCCGTTGATGACCACGACATCGCCATGCACGGTGCTCGCAACGGTCGCGTCCGAGTTGAGCACGACGACGGTTGTATCGAACACCGAATCGCGGAACAGCCGCGTGTTGTACTCTTCGTGGCGCACGATGTGGCGATGCGCGAGCGTCTGCTCGATTATCTGCTCGGCGACCGTCGGGCCGGGCGCGCGGATGCGCAGCGAGTCCTGCGCGCGCGCGGCGCTCGCGAATGCGCACACGATCAACAGCGCGACTGCAGAAGCCCTCACGCTGCTGCCGCCATCGACAGGAAGTTCTGCAGAATGCGCTTCCCCTGCTGTGTCAGCACCGACTCGGGATGGAACTGCACGCCCCACACGGGATGCGATACGTGGCGCACGGCCTGAATCTCGTCGGGCGCGTCCCCCGTCGTGGCGAGAATCTCGAGCACTCGTGGAAGCGTCTTGCGCTCCACGATCAGCGAGTGATAGCGCATCACTTCGAGCGGATCGGGAAGCCCTTCGAAGAGTCCCGTACCGTCATGCGTGATGCGCGAGGTCTTGCCGTGCATTACGCGATCCGCGCGAATGACGACGCCGCCGTACGCTTCACCGATCGCCTGGTGCCCAAGGCAGACGCCGAGGATGGGAATTTCGCTTCCCCACCGCTTCACGACGGGCACGGTGATCCCCGCCTCGGACGGTGTGCACGGCCCCGGCGAGAGCACGATGGCCGATGGATGCATCGCTCCGATCTCCTCGACGGTGATCGCATCGTTGCGACGAACCACGGGCTCCTCGCCCAGCTCACCGAGATACTGAACCAGGTTGTACGTGAAGGAATCGTAGTTGTCGATGACGAGGAGCATGCGTACGGATCTCGAGGTGTGCGACGGAGCGGCGGGTACCGAGCTCGAATCGAAGCGACTGAGTCAGCTCCGAGGATGATACTGCTTGTGAACCGAACGGAGAAATTCGCGATCGACGTGCGTGTAAATCTGCGTTGTGGCGATGCTTGAATGCCCTAGCATTTCCTGGACCGCCCGGAGATCGGCGCCGCCCTCGAGCAGGTGCGTGGCGAACGAGTGCCTCAGCGTGTGCGGTGTGACGTGTTTTTCGATCCCGGCCATGGTGACGTACTTTCGAAGGATCTTCCACGCGCCCATGCGCGACAACGGCACACCGCGCGCATTGAGAAAGAGGGCGCCCTTCCCTCCGCCGCGCTCGAGCTTCGGCCGCAGCTCGCGCTGGTAGACGGCCACCGCCGCGATGGCGCGCCGCCCTATCGGAACGAGCCGCTCCTTGCTTCCCTTGCCGAACACGCGCACGAGCCCTTCATCGAGCAGCGCGTCCTTTACGCCGAGCGTGATCCACTCCGATACGCGAAGCCCGGCGCCGTATGCGAGCTCGAGCAGCGCACGATCGCGAAAGGCGAGCGGCTCGTCGAGGGTGGGCGCCGCGAGCAGACGCTCGACATCCGCCACCGTGAGCACGTCCGGCAGCGTGAGCCAGCGCTTGGGTGTTTCCAGCCGCTCGGTCGGGTCCTTCGTCACCTCGCCCTCGCCAAGCAGAAATCGGTAGTACGTGCGCATCGCGGAGATGTTGCGGCGAATGGACGATGGCGCGAGTCCGACATCCTTCAGGTGATAGATGTACGTGCGCAGCAACGCGGGCGTGACGGCGGTCGGGGCTGCGGCGCCCTTGACGCGCGCGTACGTGGCGAAGCGCGCGAGATCGCGATGATACGCCTCGCTCGTGGTTCCCGCCGCGCCCTGCTCCACCGCGAGAAAATCGTCGAACCGCTCGAGCAGGAAGTCGCGAGAGATGTCGTCGACGGCAGTCACGAGCGGACTGGAACCACGGTCGCGACCGCGATGCACGCGATCCCTTCGCCGCGCCCGATCCATCCCATTCCTTCGTTCGTCTTTCCCTTCACGCTCACGGAGGCGCGCTCGAGATTCAGCGCTGCCGCGAGCGCATCGCGCATCGCCTCGCGGTACGGCGAGATGCGCGGAAGCTCGGCGATCACCGTGACGTCGACGTTGTTCGCGCGCCATCCCCGGTCGCGCAGATGCGACATCGCGAGCGTGAGCATCTCGATCGAATCGCGCCCGCGGTTCGCCGGATCGCTGTCCGGATACATCGAGCCGATGTCGCCCTCCCCTGCCGCGCCGAGCAGCGCGTCCGTTACCGCATGGGCGACGGCGTCAGCATCGGAGTGGCCCATGAGTGCATGGTCGTGCGGAATGCTGATTCCGGCGAGGCGAATCGCATTGCCAAGCCCGAAGCGATGGGAGTCGTATCCCACACCCATTCGCATCGTGAGCTTCGATGCACGCTTGCGCGGCCTGCTGCGGCGCTCCGTTCCCTCCGGCGGATCGCTCGCTCTAGCCATTGGCGGCGGCGCGCACGAGTGTCACGCGGCGGCGTGCGCGGGCTGGATGATCGAGTAATCCTGTCGGCGGCGCGCCGGCGTGAAGCCCGCGTCCACGATGAGCCGCTCCATCTCGGCGATCGTCATGCGATGCGTGGTGTTCGCCGCGGAGACGACGTTCTCCTCGATCATCAGCGAGCCGAAGTCGTTGCATCCGACGCGAAGTGCTACCTGTCCGATCTTGCCGCCCATCGTCACCCAGCTCGCCTGCAGTTTGGGAACGTTGTCGTGCACGATGCGCGCGAGCGCGGTCGTGCGCAGATAGTCGACCGCGTTCGTCTTCGGCTGCTTCGACATGGTCGGGGTGTTCTCGGGCTGCAGCGGCCAGCAGATGAAC
>JAQBQC010000240.1 GCA_028287205.1 Gemmatimonadota bacterium | reverse complement strand
GCAGCCGCGCCTGCAGGTGGTGCCGCCGCAGCTGCGCCAGCGACCGGAAAGACGGTCGAGGTGAAGATGGTCGGCGACGAGAAGGGATATCGCTTCGAGCCAGCGAACATCACCGTGAAGTCGGGTGATGCCATCAAGTTCACGAACGTCAGCGGTGGCCCGCACAACATCGGATTCGATCCCGCCAAGGTGCCGGCGCCCGTGCAGGCGCAGCTCAGCGCCAACATGCCGGGCGACCACTCAATGGGACCGCTCGAAAGTCCGCTGCTTCTGCAGCCGAACGAGGCGTACACGATCTCGTTCGCCAAGATTCCTCCGGGCTCGTACGACATTCACTGCACGCCGCACCTCGCGCTTGGCATGAAGGGCGTGGTCACGGTTCAGTAGTCGGAGGGCAGGGCGACGGACGATTCGATCCGTCGCGAATAGATTGGGGCGAAGATGCTGAGGCATCTCCGCCCCTTCTTTCATCTACCCGCGAGAGCCTACTGTCGACAGCCGAGTTTACGGCGACGTGGATGCGACGCCGAGCGAGCAACGTGTATGGGCGTCCGCTCTTCCTCGCGAGAGTGGGCGGTGTAGCGTTCGCCGTGACGCTGATCTCGTTCGCGCTGCTCGCGCGCTCGACGTCGCGCGGCCAAGGGCAGGGAACGCAGCGAACGGCGCGCGCTGACACCACCGCGCTTGCCGCGGCGGCGAAGCGCGCTGCTGCGGGGCTGCGGGATGCGGAGGCCGCGCTCGCGCTCGCGCGTGCGAAACGCCGGGCAATCGCGATGCAGCGCGACGCGATCTCTCCGGAAGCGCGCGCGCGACGAGATTCGCTCGTTGCGGCGACTGCCGAGCTCACGCGACTGCTCGAGCGCTCCGATGATGCGCCGCTCGTGGCGTCGTTTCGATCGCTGGGCACCGCCGCTCCGATGAGCGGAGAGCCACGCGTTTCGCAGCTGCTCGATTCGCTGAACGATCTGGACAAGGCGCGCTCGGACTTTGGATCGTCCGATGGCGTCGACCCGATCTTCGTCGCGCTCACGGCGCGCGTGGGCTCGATCGGCCACGAGCTCGAGGCGGTCGCGCGCGCGAGACGCGCCGCGATGCGTCGCGAGATCGAATCGCTCACACCGCCTCCGATCGTCGGCTCGACGATCGACACCGTGCCTCTCGAGGCCACTCGCGATTCCGCAGCGCGCATGCAGACCGAACTCGCGGCGCAGCTTGCAACCGTGCGGCGTGTGGACAGCATCGCGCGCGCGCGCGAGGACGATGCGCCGGGCGTGTTCGGCGTAGGAGTCGCGACGCTGATGCTCGCGGCAGCGGTGGTGGCGGCGGTGATCGCGCTCGCGGTTGCGCTCACCCTCGAGCTGCGCTGGCCGACGGTGGCGGACGTGGCCGAGGCGGAGTTGCTGAGCGGCACGCGCGTGCTGGTGACGATAGGGAAGAGGATCGAGGAGCCCGATCGACAGCGGCGCAGCTCCGATCGCGAGATTCCTCCTTCGATCGAGCAGTCTTCGGATGCATATCGGCTGCTCTACGGGCAGCTCGCGGATGCGACGTTCGACCTCACCGTCATCGCGGTCGCGGGTGACCACCCTTTCGTGACGGTGAGCGTTGCAGGGAATCTCGGGGCGATCGCGGCGCGCAGCGGTCGTCCGACACTGCTGCTCGACACGGACTTTCGAGTGCAGCCAGTTGCCAGGATGATGGGCGTTCCAGCGACGCCGGGCGTTGCGGACGTTCTCGCGCACCGGCTCGGATGGGCGGGCGCGATCACGAGCGTGCTGGTGAGCCGGGGCCGCTCGATCGACGTGCTGCCGAGTGGCGTGTTGACGGGAACGCTGCAGGCGGTGACGGAGGAATTTTCGGCTGAGGTGGAGCGCCTGAGCCGGCGCTACGAAACCGTGGTATTGAGTGCGTCGACGCCGGAGCAGGGGACGATCACGGTTGCGGCGGGCGCGGTGGGCGAGGCGGTGATCTGCCTGCGGCGGGGCCGGAGCACCCATGCGTCGTTGCGGGCCGTGCTGGCGGCGCTGGAAGCGAGTGGGGCGAGAATGCGCGGGATCGTGCTCTGGGACCGGGAAGATCCTGTTGCGCCAGAGGTGGGGTGGGGGCGGAAGCGCCTGGAGCTGGTGGGTTAGCGAGACTGGCGGGGCCGAGCGGCGCAACTGACCAATTTTTAGTCACTCTGCGGCTGGAATTTAATGTGCCGTCGCAGTGACCGAATCGGCTGGAATACGTCTTAAAAGGAGATAATGAGAACCAGTTAAGAATCGGCCGAGGTTGCCGATACTGGTCTGCAGACGAACACAACAATAGAAACTTTCCTCAGCTCGGTTGCACGGAGAACTATATGTCGCTCTCGCTCTTGAATCGCCCGACGCTTCGCACCGCCCTGACGATGGCACTCGTCATCGCCGCGGGCGCATGCAGTGATCAGTCGATCACGTCGAGCGCGACGCCGGTTCCGGTACCGCCAGCGGTAAATGCGAATCAGGCCGGAATGCTCCGCGGTACCGTTCGCGAGGATGGCTCGGTAGTCCTCGAGTCGCTCGACCCGTCGATCCAGGTGGGCGACAGCAACGTGAGCGGCGCGATCTACGGCAATCAGAACGTGACCGCCAAGGTCACGACGTCGAACTTCCTGCTCACGAACAACGGCACGACGAAAACGTGGACGTTCAAGCTCGCCGTGCACAATCTGCTTCCCTATGCAGTCGGCAGCGTGGATGGAGTCTCCTCAGCGCCATACGACACGGTCGGCATGTTCGTGTTCTTTCCGAGCGCGCCAACAGTCGTTTCGCCAACGGCGTGCGGCTGCGCGGTGTCCGTACTCAATACGCAGGGCATGGGGAATTTCACCGCGCCGAACCAGCTCTACTACTGGTATCACGACCTCCTTGCGACCAAGGGCGTAGTTGGACGCGACAGCACGACGAGCATCCCGACATGGACGTTCACGGCTCCGTCGAAAGTGAACAGCTTTCGCTTCTTCGTGATCCTGAGCTCCCCCTGGCCGCGTGGCCTGCAGACGCAGGACACCGCCTGGTCCGTCTCGTACAACCCGACAGCCGACTCGATTCCGGATGTCAGTGCCTCGCCGAGGTGGAAGCGCATTGGTCTGAATTACGGTGGCACCAACAGCAGCGCGTCCTCGGGCCTGACGATGAACGTCAGCCATTCCTCGCGCGGCGGCCCGGACGACATGTTCTTCTATCGCTCCGACAATCTGAATCGCACCGAGAACGCGTACATCGAATCACGCCTCTCGCTCCCGACCTCCGGCGGCAGCAAGCCGGTGATGATCCTGGCGCTCGCCGACAGTGTGAAGTTCGTCGGGCTCGGTATCGGCAACGGCAAAATCGGCTTTGCAACCTTCAACCAGAGCACGTTCACCTGGGAATGGACTGCAGGCGCTACGCTGGCGATGACCACGACTTCGGCGCACACGTATCGCGTCGGGAAGTTCGGCGCGACGACGGCAACCGTCTACGTCGATGGCGTCGAGAAGTTCTCGTCCGCGAACTCGCTGCTCCCGGACAACTTCATGCCGACGTACAGCCTCTTCGTCGGCGCTCAGGCGGCCCACCTGTCGACCTTCTTCGGCCCGACGGCGCAGGATGCCGATGCCAAGGTCGTGGTGAGCTACGTCAACTACGCCATTCACGCGACTCCCAAGCCCTAGCCGTCCGCTAGTGACGGTATTGCAACGTTTTAGCACATCGCTCGTCTTTGTTGCAGCCGGCACGACACTAGGACTTATGCGCAACAGCAATCCCGAACCCGCACCGATCGAACCTCACCTGCGACGCCGTCCCTGGACGACGCCGCAGCTGGTCGTTCATGAATCGATGATGGTGCTGACCCAGCACTTCTTCGGGGCGCCGGCGCCTGCCATGCTACTGCAGGTCGGGATCTCCTGCGTGA
>JAQBQC010000219.1 GCA_028287205.1 Gemmatimonadota bacterium | reverse complement strand
TCGACGACCAGCTGGGAAAGCGTCGCGGGATGTTGCGGCATACCGCCCTATTGAATTTGGACGAGCACCTTGAATCGCAACGGGCTTCCGGGTACCGGCGTATGGTTCGGAAAGAACGCGCGCGCTTCCACCACGACCGTATCCGTCGTGAAGTGGGTGAAGGGCGTGATGTGAAGATAGCGCGTGGCTGCGCCGGGGACAGCGGTCGATCCCGTCGTGTCCACGAGAGAGAAGTGCCGGTTCGCATCCGTGAGCAGTATCTGCGTCGTGTCCGGGGTATTGAGCGCCGCGGGATACACGAAGCGATACTCGATCCGGTAGTGATTGATGGGATTCGTTCCCGCCTTGAGCACCACCGACAGCGGGAACAGCGTATCCGTGCGCACCGGACGAAAGACGAGTGTGTCCTCGAGCGGAGTGGAGTTGGTGAACACCGTCGGCGTCTGCACCACGAACAGCGTCTCCGGGGGCGACTGCAGCGTGGCTGTCTGCGCCACCACGCGCGCGGCTCCCGTGTCCAATGCCATGACGTGCCCCGTGATCGAGTCGATGTTCACGACATGCGTCGTGTCCGCATGTACGTACCGGATGACCGCTCCGTGAATCGTGTCGCCCGACGAGTTGAAGACGATCGCCTGCAGCGAGTCGATGTTGCCGAGTGTGTCGTGCAGCTGGTCGTTGACCAGCATCGACTGCAGCTGCGGGTGCTTGAACTCGATTGAGACGGGCACGTCCGGACCCGTATTGGTCTTGCCACACGAGATTCCCGCGGCGCCCAGCAGCAGCATTGTCACCACACCCCAGGCACCCCTGATGTTCATGGCTCTACGTCCGCTGTCGCAAATCGCTCGGCGAGCAGCGTCGCGAGGTTCACGAATGCCTGCGACGCGGGATCCGCGGGATCACGAAGCACCACGGGCTGTCCCGCTGCGAACGCCTCGGACGCCGCTGCGCTGCGCGGTACGACGATGTCGAACACCATGTCGCGCGGCAGATTCGCGCGCAGATACTCGGTGACGCGCTGGCATCCGAGGCTCGCGGGGTCGTACATGGTGAGCACGATGCCGTCAAGCGTGAGCTCCTCGTTCGTTGCCGCGATCTCCTGAATGCCGCGCAGCATCTGCGGCGTGGTCTGCAGCGCGAGGGGCTCGCACTGGAGCGGGATGATCACGTGCTGGCTGAGCTCGAGCACGCGTCGCGGGATCGCGCCCAGTCCCGGCGGCGTGTCGACGATCACCACCTCGCAGCGCTCGCGCGCGATTGCGATCATGTCGCGCAACAGCGTGCTCGACTCGAAGCGATGGTGGAACTCGATGTGACTGCTTTCGGTGCTCACGCTGCCCGCGAGAATCACGCGGAGCCAGGGGAGCGCGGTGGGGAGAATCACTTCGCGCAGCGGCCGCGCGCCGCTCAGGAAGTCCGAGATGCCGTACGGAGCTTCACCGCGCCGGAGTCCCACGCCGTAGCGCACCGCGCCCTGCGGGTCCGTATCGATGAGCAGCGTCTTCAGCCCGCGGCGTGCAAACGCGGCCGCCAGGTTCACCGCTGTGGTGGTCTTGCCGACGCCGCCCTTCTGGCTGACGATGGCGAGGACATGTCCCACGCGCTATTCCGGCTCTCCGAGGGGCGTGGCACCGGTGCCGGATCGGAGCTGCTCGAGTGCGACTCGCGCGTGCGCGACCCATCGCTCCGCTTCAGCACTCCTCGGCGCATGCGCGAGAAACGCCGAAAGATGTTCCTCCGCACCGGTCGCATCGCCACGCTTGAGCAGCAGGAACGCGAGTCCGTAGTGTGCACCGCTCAACTCGGGATCGAGATCGAGCGCGCGGCGATAGCAGCGCAAGGCGTCCTCGAGCCGTCCGGTTTTCGAGAACGCGATAGCCATGTTCTGGAGGATGCGCGGATCGCTCGGCCTGTCGCGCAGAGCGAGACGGTACGAGGTGAGCGCAGCGTCGTAATCGCCCTGGCGCTCGAGCGCGAGCGCTTCGCTCAGATAGTCCAGCCGCTGCGGCTTGGGCGCAGCGTGGGCATTACCGCCGGTGAGCCGGCGCCACCAGGACATGCGTTTGGAGGCCGAGGTCGGGATGGGCGGATGCGCAGACGACATCTCCCCGTGCGGGGAGCCCTCTGCGAGCGGAGAAAAAGTTATCGTCTACGTCACGGGGCAGCAACCATGCTGTTGTCATCGCAGCCTCCGGGGTAGCTTCCGAACAATGGAAGAAAAGTGCCGCGACCGCTTCTCAGGAGAGCAATGCCACGACGCCAGGTGATCGATCGCTCACGCGGCGTGCTCGAAGTAGACTGGCCGCTGTTCGGCGAAATGTCGCGCGCGCTCGCACTCAAGGTTGCACGGGGCTACAACCCCGAGTTGGTGGTCGGCATCGCAACCGCGGGCGTGGTGCCCGGTGCAGTGATCGCGGCGATTCTCGACAAGCCCTTCCACTCGATCATCGTGAGCCGGCGCTACCAAGCCGAGGCAATTCGGGAGACACCGAGCGTGTTCGGAAGCGTGCCGACCGATGTGCGCGACCGGCGCGTGCTACTCGTCGATGAAACGTGCGACACCGGCTCGACGCTGCGCCTCGCCGTCGCCGCGATCGTGAACGCGGGCGCGTCGGACGTGCGCACGGCGGTGGGCTTTCGTACCGGATCCTACCAGCCGGATTTTGCCGGGCTGGAGACGGAGAGCACGATCGTGCTCCCGTGGGATCATGAGGTCAATCTGGGCGGCTAGCGCTTGAGAATGAGGCGCGCGGGGCCGAGCTGAACGTCCGCCCTCACGTACTGCGAAGTGCCTCTGCAGGATCGACCGCCGCCGCTCTCCTTGCGGGGATCCAGCTCGCCAGCCCAGCCATGGCCAGCAGCCCGATGCACGTCGCCCCCAATGTCAGCGGATCAGTTGGACTGACGTCGTAGAGCAGCCCGCTGAGCAGCCGAGTTGCCCCAAGGGCGAACCCGATGCCGATGACGATCCCCGCCAGCGCCAGCCCGAGCGCTTGCCGGGATACCATCCAACTCACCTGGGCTGGCGGTGCGCCGAGCACGATGCGCACGCCGATCTCACGCTGCCGCAGGCTCACACCGTAGGCGAGCACGCCATAGAGTCCGACCGCGCCGAGAATGAGCGCGAGCGTGCTGGCGATGACGAGGAGCAGCACCGTCACTCGCGCGCGCGAGGACGACGCGGAGACGATGCTCGAGAGCGATTGCTCGCCATAGGTGGGCACGGCAGGGTCGAGCGCATGCACGATGTTTCGTATCGGCAGCGCGACATCCTGACTCCCCTCGGTTCGTACGAGAAGCGCGACGAAAGTGGGGGTGTACGCACCATCGGAGTCCGCAGGCAGCAGAGGCAGGTAGATCGCGTCTTCCGCAGGCTTGTTCAGCGCCTCGTAGTGAACGTTTCCAACCACTCCCACAATCGCGAACCACGGACCCGTCAGTGCGGGTCGAATGTTCTTGCCGAGCGCTCCCTTGCCGGGCCAGTAGCGTTCCGCGAACGCCTTGCTGACGACCACGTCCAGGGATCGGCGCCCTCGGTACGGTGACTCGTGCGCTCGTCCCGCGAGCAGCGGAATACCCATCGTCTTGAAGTAGTTCGGATCGACTGTGACCGTGTAATGATCCGCGGGCAGCGCATCCGGCGGCAGCGGATGGTCTTCCACGGTCACGACGACGTCGTTGTGATCGGTCGTCAGAGGCACCCAATCGCTGATCGTCGCCTCGTGCACGCCGGGCAATGCGCGCACCTGGTCGAGCAAGCGCCCGTAGAACAACACGCGCTCCGGGCCGCTCGGATAGGTCGTCGTGGACAGGGCCAGCCGCGTCACGGCCACGTTGCGGCCATCGAATCCGGGTTGGACGTTGCGGAGTCGCGTGAAGCTGCGCGCGAGCAAACCCGAGCCCGCGACGAGCACCAGCGCGAGCGCTACCTGCGCCACGACCAACGCGCTTCTGGTCCTCTGTCGCTCGGCGCCAGCCGTCGAGCCGCGTCCCGATTCGCGGAGCACCATCGCGATCGGCACACGGCGGGCACGCAAGAGTGGAATCAGGCTCACCAGCAGAGTGCTAACCGCGCACACTGCCAGTGCGAAGGCGAGCACTCGGCCGTCGACCGACACCTGCTCGAGGCGGGGCACGCTCATCTTGTCGGCCCAGCCGGCTGCCCACGACACCCCAACAACCGCGAACAGCACGCCGATCACGCCTCCTGCCGCCGCGAGGACCAACGACTCGCTCAGACATTGCGCGACGATGCCGGCGATGCCGGATCCCAGCGCGCCCCGCACGGCGAGCTCGAGCTGGCGGGCCTCGCCACGCACGAGGAAGAGGTTGGCCACGTTCGCGCACGCGATCAGGAGGACGAGGCCGACGCTGCCGAGCAGAATCCAGAGGAGCGACGACACATTTCCCACGATCGAATCCAGCAGCGGCGTGACTACCGGTCGCACGTGCGCCTGATCCCACATCGCGCGCGGGATGCCGCCTGGAAATTCGTCGAGCAATCCCGGCAGCACTCGATCGAGATCGGCGCGCGCACTCGCTGTCGTCGCGTCGCTGCGCAGCCGTCCGATCCCGCGATAGTTGAAGCTGCCGGCGCTCGCCGTGGCCGGGTCGAGTGGCAGCGGCGTCCACAGCTCCGGTGCCGAGCGGGGAAACACGAAGCTCTGCGGCATGACACCGACGATCTCGCGGGAGATTCCATTCGCCACGATGCGCTTCCCGAGAACCGACCGTGCGCCACTGAAGTGGCGCTGCCAGAACCCGTAGGACAGCATCACCACCGGTGCAGCGCCAACGCGATCCTCTCCAGCGCGGAAATCACGTCCGAGGAGAGGTGGGATGCCCAACACCTCGAACAAGTTGGACGTGACCGCGGCCGCCTCGACGCGCTCGGCGGCGCCTGCCTGGCCGTCCACCAGTTCCAGATTGACGGCCTGATCGCGCCACGCACCGATACCGGTGAATGCCTTCGCGTGCTCCTGATAAAACAACACGCTCGCTTCGGATTGATCCGCCTCTGGAACGCCGGACAACTCGATCGTGTGCGTGAGCGCCACCAATCTGCCGGGATCCGCGTAGGGCAACGGCCGCAGCAGCACGCCATTGACGACGCTGAAGACAGCTGTCGTTGCTCCGACTCCGAGCGCCAAAACGAACACGGTGGTGACGGTGAAGCTCGGCGCGCGCAGGAGCCGCCGTGCTGCATAGCGCAGCTCCGCGAGACGCATTGCGCGTTGGGATCCGGACATCAAGGGCTCCTCTCCGTCGGTGATGCGGCGTTTGCGGAGTATCGACCACATGGACGACACGCGCTCCGCGAGCGCCTGCGTCAGCAGGTCGTGCACGACCATGAAGGCGAACACGATCTGCGGCGTGCGGTGCTCGGATGCCTCGCGTCGCTGGTCGCGAAAGGCCTCGATGAGATCTCGATCGAACGCGCGCCGGAATCGCGGCGGGTACAGATGGAGGAGCACGCGATAGAGCCGCTCCCCGGCATTCAGTGGTGGAACGCGAAAATCCGCCATCAGGCGAGCGCCGGCCCTTCGCGCAGCGCCGCTCGGGCGGCCGCTGCCAGCGCTGCCATGCGTTCCGCTTCGGCCGCGATCGCGCGACGGCCAAGGGGCGTCACACGGTAGTAGCGGCGGCGCTCGTCGTCCGCATCGGCGGCCGGACGGCGCTGTGATTCGACGACCAGGCCGTCGTCGAGCATCCGGCGCAGAAGCCTGTACAACGCGCCTGCCTGGAGTACGACGCTTCCGCCCGATCGCTCGCGCGCTTCGCGCATGATCGCGTAGCCGTGCCGCTCTCCGTGCAGCAGCACGAGCAGGATGTAAAAGGCGTCCTGCCGGAAACGGAGGATGTCGCTGGCCGCGGAATTTTCGGGCATGGGCCGATAGAAAGTATAAACGTTGTGTTTATAGACTATCGGTATATATAGGCGCCGCGGGGCGCCGTCAAGCCGTGATCTGTCGAGCCGCTACGCGACGGCTGCGACGGCGTCCGTGTAGCTGCGCCCCTTCTCCATTTCGTCGTACACGAAGCGCATCACGTCGGAGTTGCCGAGCAGGAAGCGGCAGCGCTGGTGGCCCGCGGAGCGGCACTCGACCTCGAGCACTGCAAGCGGCACGTCCGACAGACGTCCGAAGAAGTCCGCGAACAGCCCCGTCGTGATGTGGCAGCCCGGCTGGTCGAGATTCGCGCCCGGCTCGGATTCGCCCCAGTCCGCGGAGTCGACGGTCGCGAGCGCCTCGCCCATCGAGCCCACGGTGATCGATCCCCACCCCGCCTCGCGGAAGTACGTCGACGCCTTGCGCTGGAACTCGCCCACCTCGAGGTCCTCAGGCGCCGCCTTGCCCTGTTTGCGGAGCCACTCGCGAAACGACTGGTAGACGGCTTCGCCGCCGGCGTATCCGGCTTCCTGAAGGGCTCCCGCGGCCGCGGGGCCCGCGTCGCGGAAGAGGATCGAGCGGAGCGCGGCGAGCGTGGAGCGGCTCATCGCGACCATGCGGTGGTCGGCCAGATCGATGGAATGGATCATGTCGGTATCTAGGATTCTCCCTCAACGCGCCGCAAGAGCCCCGCTTCATCGATGACCTCGATGCCGAGCGTTCTTGCCTTCTCGAGCTTGCTTCCAGCTGCTTCGCCGGCGACGACGAACGTGGTGGATTTCGAAACCGAGCTCGTGACGTTGCCGCCGTGCGCCTGCACCAGCTCCGTAGCCGCCGCCCGCGAAAGCGTCGGGAGCGTACCGGTTATGACGACCGTGGCGCCCGCGAGGGAACGCCCCACCGTTTTCGCCTTGGGCTCCGTAAGTGTAAGCCCCGCCTTGCGAAGGCGCTCCATGAGTTTCCGCGTGTTCGGCTCGGAGAAGTACTCCACCACCGAGCGCGCGATGATCCCCCCGATGCCGCGCACCGCCTCGACCTCATCCTCGGTGGCCGCCATCAGCGCATCGAGGCTTCCGAAATGGCGCGCGAGGAGCTGTGCCGCGCCCTCACCTACGTGGCGCACGCCGAGCCCGTTGAGCAATCTCGAGAGCGGTCGAGACTTCGACTCGATAATGGCCGCGACCAGCTGCTCCGCGCTCTTCTGGGCGAAGCGCTCGAGCGAAACGAGCTGCTCGACCGTCAGCGAGTACAGGTCGGCCATGTCGTGCACGAGTCCGGCCTCGATCAGCTGCGCGATGCGCTTGTACTGCAGGCCCCGAATGTCCATGGCGCCGCGCGATGCGAAGTGCACCAGCCCCTCGAGCTGCCGCCCCGGACATTCGACGTTGGGACAGTAGACGGCGACTTCCTCCTCGTCCTTGAGCACGGGAGTGTTGCAGCTCGGGCAGCGCTTCGGCATGCGCCAGATTTTCTCGCTGCCGTCGCGGCGCTCGGGAACGCTCGCCAGGATCTGCGGAATCACATCGCCGGCGCGCTTCACCTGCACCCAGTCGCCCACGCGCAGGTCCTTCTCGTGGATGAGCTCCTCGTTGTGCAGCGTCGCCAGCTTCACCGTCGTACCGCCGATCTCCACTGGCTCGAGCATCGCGAACGGATTGAGCGCGCCCGTGCGCCCGACGTTTACCTCGATCGCGAGCAGCCTCGTGATCGCGATGTCGGGCGCGAACTTGCGCGCGATCGCCCACCGCGGCTCGCGGCCGCCGATGATCCCGAGCTCCTCCTGCATCCGCAGGGAATCGACCTTCACCACCACGCCGTCGATGCCGAAGTTGAGCTGAGCGCGCAGCGAATGCTCGACATCGTGCACGAACTTCGTGACGTCCTCGAGCGACGCGCAGTGCACGCGGTGCGACTCCACCGGAAAGCCCCATCGCTCGAGCGTGTCGAGCAGCTCGTGCTGCGTGGAGAAGGGGAGGGAAACATCGGCGGGCGCAGCAGCGGCGAAGCCGAAGAAGTGAAGCGGGCGCTTCGCGGTCATGGCGGGATCGAGCTGGCGCAGCGACCCCGCCGCGGAGTTGCGCGGGTTCGCGAAGATCGGCTCGCCGGCCTTCGCCCGCTCCTGGTTCAACCGCTCGAACGCGTCGAACGGTAGATAGCACTCGCCGCGGATCTCCACGATCCGCGGAGGATTTCTGTCGGCGAGGCGCAGCGGGATGTCGCGCATCGTGCGGAGATTGGCGGTCACGATCTCGCCGATCGTTCCGTTGCCGCGCGTGGCGCCGGTGACGAGCACTCCATTCTCGTATGTGAGGCTCACCGCAGTGCCGTCGATCTTGAGCTCCGCGCTGTAGCCCCCGGCCGCGTCCGCGCCCACCTGCCGTGCGATGCGCACCTCCCACTCGCGGAGCTCGTCGTCATCGAACGCGTTCCCCAGCGAGATCATGGGGAGCAGGTGCGTGTGCTTCGCGAGCTGACCCTGCGGAGGCGCGCCCACGCGCTGGGTGGGCGAGTCGAGGGTGCGGAGCTCCTCGTGCTGCGCCTCGAGCTCCTGCAGCTCGCGGAACATGCGATCGTACTCGAGATCGGAGATCTCGGGACGGTCGAGCACGTAGTACTCGTACGAGGCACGCTCGAGCGCACGACGCAGCTCGGCGGCGCGCGCGGCGAGAGTATTGAGGCTCGCGGACATCGATGAAAGTTGCGGTGAAACGGCGGCCGGGGCGAGGGCCGCGACGGGGGCGTGTGGTCAACCTTCGTCCGCAGCGTTCACTTCGCAGCAGTCAGATTGTACAGAGCTGCGCTCGGGCGGGCACTAACAATATGTGAACGGCGACGGGAACGGATTTAACGGACACAAACGGACAGCCTCCGATTTGCACCTGTCCGTTCGTGTCCGTTTTTCGTATCCGTTTTTGTCCGTATTCAAATTGTTGATGCCTGCGTCGGCGCAATCGCGGACCTCGTGCGGGAACTGCCGCTCAGGCGGGCACTAACAGTGTGAGATGCGGACACAAACGGAGTGAACGGACGGAAACGGACAAGACTCGAAGAGGAGGACGGATCTCCTAGCTCACGAGTTTAGCCCTTCGCTTCCTCGGACATCACTTCCATCGCGACGGTCACCAGACGCTCGAGCTCTTCGTCGGCGTGCGCCGGCAGCAGCGTTTCGGCCCACATGTGATCTTCCGCGTTCGTGTAGCGGTCGAGGAGGCGGCGTACGAAGGCGACGAGCGTGATCCGCTGCAGCTCGCTGCGGCGCTTCTCCTGCTCCTGCGACTTCTGCCCAGTGAGCAGCGTCTCGAAGCGGTGCGCGTTGCGAAGCGCGTTTGCCGTGAGCGAGGCGATCACCTGGCAGAAGCGCACATCGCGATCGGCGAAGGGCGCGGACTCGCGCTCCGTGCGCAGGAAGATTGCGCCGATGACCGTACCGCGCCAACGAATCGGCACGACGACAATCGAGCGCACGTTGCGGAGCGCAGCGACCAGCTCGACGCCCTGATACATCGGGTGTGTGCTCGCATCGGGGATGAACACCGTCTCCCCGCTTTGGAACGCGCGCTTGAGCTCTGGATAGCGGTCGAGATCGACAATGAGGTTGCCGATCGATGGATCTTCGTACGTCGCGACCAGCCGCACGCTTTGCGCATCGCCCGCGAGGTAGATCGAGCAGCGGTCGAGCCCGAAGGTCTCGCCGAGCTTGCGGGCGATGGTGCGGAGAATGTCGGTGAAGTGAAGGGAGGCGGATATCTCGGTGAGAATGTCCACCACGGCGACCAGATGATCGCGCTCGCGCTCGAGCTCCGCGACGCGCGCGCGGAGCACGCTCGTCTCGTCAGTTGGACCGCGAGTTTCCTCCACCAACTGTTCCGTCCGCATGCTGATCATCGACTTCCTTCACGTTCGCGTTGAATTCCTCGTCGCCGATTCGGATGACGCGATTCCGTCCGGTCGTCTTGGCGACGTAGAGCGCATCATCGGCCGCCTTCACGAGCTTCTGCCGATTGTGAATACCTGGATGGGGAAATGCCGCCACCCCGGCGCTGATGGTGCACTGCAGCGCGCCGCCCTCGTATTCGAACTGATGCGTCTCTACCTCCTGACGCACGCGTTTGGCGAACGTCACCCCGGCGTCGATCACGGTGCCTGGTAGAAGGACCATGAATTCCTCCCCGCCGTAACGTCCGATCCGGTCGATGTCGCGCGCGGCGTGCTTGAGGAGCTGCGCGAACTGCGCGAGCACCGCGTCGCCGACCTGGTGGCCGTACGTGTCGTTGACCTTCTTGAAGTGGTCGATGTCGAACATCACCACGGACAGCGGCTCGTGCAGGCGTACCGAGTGCTCGAACATCTCGTCGAGCCGCTCATCCAGATGGCGGCGATTGAACAGCCCCGTGAGGGCGTCCGTGATCGCCATTTCGGCGAGCTTGTCCTGCAGCGACTTGATGCGCAGCGCGGCCGTCATGCGGGCCTGCAGCTCCGCATAGTTGATCGGCTTCGTGACGTAGTCATCGGCGCCCGAATCCAGCCCGACCACCTTGCTCTGGGTGGAGTCGAGCGCGGTCTGCATGATGATCGGGATGTACGGCAGCGACTTGTCGGCCTTGATGCGGCGCGCGACCTCGTTGCCATCCATGCGCGGCATCATGACATCGAGCAGGATCAGATCCGGCGGCGACTGCGCGACCATGTTGAGCGCGGTCTCGCCGTCGGACGCGCAGGCGGTGCGATAGCCGAGCGCGTCGAGTCGCACCTGGAGAACTTCTACGTTGTCCGGGTGGTCGTCGACGATGAGGACGAGCGGTGAGTAGCCCTGCTCAGTGGGCATTGCCTTTACCGATGAACTTCTCGACCTCGCTCACGACGGCTTTGGGCTCGCAGGGTTTCGCGAGATAGCTGTCGCAACCGACCTCCATTGCTTTTTCGCGATCGGAGGCGAGCGCGTGCGCCGTGAGCGCGATGATGGGGATGCCGCGGGTCTCCGGATCGCGCTTGAGGACCTGCGTGGCCTCCCAGCCATCGATCACGGGGATCGAGATGTCCATCAGGATCAGGTCGGGACGCTCGGCGCGCGCCTTGGCGATCCCTTCCTCGCCGTTGAGCGCTTCCATGACGATATACCCGAAGTGCTGCAGGATGGTCGAGTAGACAATGCGGTTGTCTTCGTTGTCTTCGACCAGCAAAACTTTCTTACTACCTATGCTCATTCGTCTCCTCACCCCGCAGGGTTCCCTGGCCACTGCCGGGGAGAGGGGAAACCGGATTTGGTGCGTCGCTCAGATTCGAGGCCCGAAGCGTGCACACGCCGACTGTACCCAGACGCTGAGCGAAAAAGCATTCACTTGGCGCACGGGTCAGACGAAACGTAGGGGAGTGGTCCGCAAGATTCTTACCATCGGTGGGGCGAGGCTAAGCCCCGGCACAGGAGCATGATATGGCACGCACATCCGAGTTTTCGAGCAGTCGTCCCTCCGGTACCGCGCCGCGGTCGCGGCAGTCGGACCTGGATGCTAGCGACACGCTCGATTCGATGACCACACCAAGGCCGAGGGGCAGAAGCTACTCGAACGACATGCCATGGCGGCAAGCCGCGCTTTTCGGCGCAGGAGTCGCGCTCGGCGCGCTGATCGGGGCGGGCGCCGCACTGCTGTACGCGCCGCAAAGCGGAGAGGAAACGCGCGAGATGCTCAGCGAGCGCGCGCACGAGTTGAGAGGCCGGATGGGCGAGCGCTTCGACGACGCAAGAGGCGACCTCGGCTGGTACATGCGCCGTGGGCGCCGGAAGATGCGTCGCGGCGCCGAGCGCGGGCGGTGGGCCGGGCAGGATCTGGCGGATCGGATTCGAAGGGGCCGGTAGCACGCAGAGCTGAGCAGCGCGCTCATGGCGAGCGCGCTCATCGAGCGCGCTACTTGAGCTTCGCGATCTCGTCCTGCGCTTCCTTCTTGTAATGCGCATCGTTGAAGTCGGAGATCGGCCCGTCGATCACCGCCTGGAAGTGCTCCCGCGCTTTCTCCTTGTCGCCGGGCTTGTCGCGATCACGATAGACCTCGGCCAGGTCGAGATGATGCGTGATGCGAACTGGATCGAGCTGCACTGCGCGCTCCATGTACCGAACCGCCTCCGCCCAGCTCGCGGTGCCGAATACGTCGCCGCCGAGGAAGTTTTTCGCCATGAATCGTGAGAAGCCGCTGAGGCGCATGATCTCGGCGTTCCATCGTCCCATCACGTGGTTCGCGCCCGCGTGTGCGGAGTCGAGACGCAGACACTCGAGCGCGGCCGCGCGAACATCTTTCGCGTAGCGCACGCGCTCCTTCTTGCCGACTGACAGCGCAACGCGACCGACCGCGCGCGCGACGGAGAAGTGCGCTTCGGGATCGGACGGCTTCAGCGCGACGGCTTTCGTCGCGAGGTCCTTCGCCTGGGCGTAGTAGTCCTTCTGCTTGTCCTTGTCGGGCTCGAACTCGCCAAGGTCGACGAGCGTGCGCGAGGCCTTCCAGTACGCCTGCTCGGCATTGGAGTCGGCAGCGATTGCCGCCTTGAACTCCGTGAGTGCGCCTTCGGCATTGAGCGCGACGGCATCCTTGTCGCCGGCGGCGATGTGCTCCGCGGCAGTTTGAGCCGATGCGGCGGTCGCAAAGATGGAGGCCGCGACGGTTACTGCGAGGTAGCGAATCAGCATGGAAGATCCGACATTGGGGTCGTCCCGGACGAGCTGAGACGTGAGACCAGCGATCAGTGCATCAACGCACGCGGATGCGACTTCGCTGGCAGAAGCTAGAGATACCCCACAACCCGGTCAATGCTCGCCATACGACTGATCGAACGAAAGCGTGATGGCGGACGAATAGAGCCCGGAGAGTGGCGCGCGCTGTTGGGCGCGTACGTGGCGGGTCATGTGCCGGAATATCAGATGGCGGCGTTTCTCATGGCAGCGTATCTGCGCGGGCTCGATCGCGATGAGACTGCGGCGCTCACGGAATCGATGCTGCGGAGTGGCGCATCGCTCGATCTCCACGGAATTTCTGCTCCTCGCATCGATAAACACTCTACTGGCGGCGTTGGAGACAAGGTTTCGCTCGTGCTCGCGCCACTCGCTGCGGCGGTCGGCATCGTGGTTCCGATGGTGTCCGGCCGCGGACTCGGGCACACCGGCGGTACGCTCGACAAGCTGGATGCGATTCCCGGATTTCGCAGCGATCTGACACTCGCGCAGGCGCGCGCGCAGCTCGAGCGCATCGGTTGCGTGCTGCTGGGCCAGAGCGGCGAGATCGCGCCCGTGGACAGAAAGCTCTACGCGCTGCGCGACGCGACGGCGACGGTCGAGTCGATTCCGCTGATCGCCGCGAGCATAATGAGCAAGAAGCTCGCGGAGGGACTGACTGGGCTCGTGCTGGATGTGAAGCGCGGCTCGGGATCGTTTCTGCAGACGCTCGAGCGCGGGATCGAGCTCTCGCAAACGATGATTGCGCTCGGTGCTGCACATCAGTGTCCGGTGGTGGCGCTCGTGACTGCCATGGACCGTCCGCTCGGACGCGCGTGCGGGAACGCGCTGGAAACGGAAGAGGCGATCCATGCGCTGCGCGGCGAGGGACCGCCCGATCTGATGGAAGTGACCTATGCGCTCGCTGCGGAGATGATGATGCTCGGCGCGTTGGCGCCGGATCGCGCGAGTGCGCGCGAGCGCCTCGCGGGCGCGATCGCGAGTGGAGCGGCCGCGGAGAAGTTCAAGGAGATCATCGAGGCGCAGGGTGGGAATCCGGCGGTCGTCGACGATCCGGCACTCATGCCGCAGGCGGAGGCGATCGAGCTCTGTCGCGCGTCGCGCCGCGGATTCGTTGCGCAGATCGAGCCGCGCGCGGTGGGGCGGGGAATCATCGCGCTGGGTGGCGGACGGACGACGATGGAGGACACGCTGGATCCGGGTGTGGGCTTCGTGATCACGGCGAAACCGGGTGACTGGGTGGAGGCGGGTGAGGCCATCGCGAGCGTGTTCGCGCGAGATGAGGCGGGGCTGCGCGCCGGGGCGGCGGCGCTGAGGGAGGCGATACGGATTGGGGATGAGGCGGAGCCGCCATTGCCGCTCATCTCGCATCGGGTGACGCAGCATGGAGTGGCGGAGGTCTATGATGGGGTCTGATCCGCCAGCGCTGTCGCCACAGCAACGCCGGCGACGCTTCGTCAATCGCGGCGCTGGAAGTGCGGCGTAGCAGCGTTCGCCCGTCGCGCGCTCACCCCACGATTCCCGCGCCTTGCCGCGCTCCGATCGCGCGCTCGATGCCCCCCATTCGATCCGCGATTGCCTCGTGCGCGCGCATTATGCGCCAAAAGGCGATCATCATTGTGAGCGTGACGCCGATGATGACGATCAAGTAGACGAAGAAGATGACGCCCATCATGCCTAGTGCTGCAGCTGGAAATGGGGGTGTCTGATTCATATTGTCACCGGGATAGAGGTGGAGTTCATCGCATGCGCGGAACGGGTCGGCGTCGAACCTGCTGCGCGGTCACGACGAGCGCGAATGGTCATGGGATGAGTCCCGAGAAAATGAAGTTCGAGCAGACGGGGTCGAGCAACTCGCCGCTGGTGACGCACGTCGAGTAGTGCGCGGATGAGACGAGAATGGCAAAAAAGGCGGCGCGACCCAATTCGGTCGCACCGCCTTTTTTGTTTGTCGTGCCCTCGAATCAGATATCGAGATT